>CAVGEP010000087.1:4542-6764 GCA_963628105.1 Alistipes communis | reverse complement strand
GTACAATATTCGGGACGAGGTGCTGCATCCCCACGCATTCCGCCATTTGTTCGCGATACTTTTTTTGAAAGAAAACAAGAATATTGCACTTTTGTCAGATGTTTTGGGGCACGAAAGCCTGAATACCACGGCGATTTACCTGAGGCTCAGCGCGGAGGAGCAGAAGCGGCAAATCGACCAAACGGTAAAGTGGTAGGAATCATCGCTCTTTGTAAAAAGAGTTCAAAATAAACCAAAACCGCCAAACAATTGCGTTTGACGGTTTCTTAGAATCATTCGACGGAACCGCCTAACCCAAGCGGTAATCCTTTTTCTAACTTCATAGTACACTGAACGTCATGAAATGTCAATAGAAAATTCGAGAAAAATCGAGAAAAACGATTATGCCAAGCTAGCGAAAAACCCGCCAAGCATTGCGCCTCGCGGGTTTAGCTCAAAATTATTTGAGATCTTCCTCAAGGCGCGATAGCGCATCCGTAAGCTCAGCCGGCAGGTGGTCGAATTTTGCATACCAGCCCTTGATGCCATCGAGCTCCTTTCTCCATGTTTCTTTGTCAACGGTCAGGATTTCGGAAAGCTCTTCGTCTGTGAGGTCGAGCCCCGCAAGGTCCAGGTCCTCGGGACGCGGCACATATCCAAGCGGCGTTAGGCTTGCGCCTGCCTTGCCCTCGCAGCGGTCGAGTGCCCAGAGGAGCGCTCTCAGGTTCTCGCCGAAGCCCGGCCAGATAAAATCGCCATTATCATCGGTGCGGAACCAGTTGACATTGAATATCTTCGGCGGGCAGGAGAGCTTCTTGCCCATGTCCAGCCAGTGCTGGAAATAGTCTCCCATGTGATAACCGCAGAATGGAAGCATCGCCATCGGGTCGTATCTTACGACGCCCACGGCACCGTTTGCGGCAGCGGTGGTCTCAGATGACATCTTGGATCCGAGAAAAACGCCGTGCTCCCAGTCGCGGGACTGGCAGATGAGCGGCTCGGATTTTGCGCGGCGGCCTCCGAAGATAATCGCACTGATAGGAACGCCCTCGCCCGTAAAGAACTCGGGAGCGATCGACGGGCAGTTCTCCGCGGGAGCCGTGAATCGCGAATTGGGATGTGCGCCCTTTACGAATTCCTCGCCGCGAGCCTTTTTGGCCTGCTCTTCCTTGCCGTTCCAAGGATTTGCCTGCCAATCGAGACCGTTCTCAGGTGCAGGCTCATCGAGGCCCTCCCACCATACGGTGTTGTCATCAAGATTTCTCGCTACGTTGGTATAGATCGTATTTTTCTTTGTGGTCATCAATGCGTTGTTGTTGGTCTTTGAGTTGGTGCCAGGGGCCACGCCGAAGAAGCCGTTCTCAGGGTTTACGGCATAGAGCCTGCCGTCATCGCCCGCTCTCAGCCATGCGATGTCATCGCCTATGGTATATACCTTGTATCCCTCTTCGCGCAGGTGCTTCGGCGGAATCAGCATCGCAAGGTTCGTCTTGCCGCAGGCGCTCGGGAAGGCCGCGCAAATATATTTTTTGTCGCCATTTGGCGCTTCTACGCAGAGAATGAGCATGTGCTCTGCCATCCAGCCCTCGCGCTTTCCGAGAACGGAGCCGATGCGCAGGGCGAAGCATTTCTTGCCCAGAAGAACGTTCCCGCCGTAGGCGGAGTTGATGCTCCAGATCGTATTTTCTTCCGGAAACTGTGCGATGTACTTCTTCTCAGCATCGACCTCTGCCTTGGAATGAAGGCATTTGACGAAGCCAGAGCCCTTGTTGAGCTCTTCGATAACAGGATCTCCTATGCGTGTCATTATATTCATGGAAAGCACTACATAGATGGAATCGGTGATTTCGATTCCGATCTTTGAGAATTTGCTGCCGACAACTCCCATGGAATATGGGATCACATACATCGTGCGGCCCTGCATGGCACCGTCAAAGAGCTTGCGCATCTTTGCGTACATTTCGTCCTTTTGAACCCAGTTGTTGGTCGGGCCTGCGTCCTTTTCTTCTGTGGTGCAGATAACAGTCCTCTTTTCGTCTCTTGCCACATCCTTAGGATCCGTGCGATAATAGTAACAGCCCGGGAGCTTCTCCTGACTGAGCTTTATCATCTCTCCCGTTTCAACGGCCAGCGCGCGAATCGCCTCGAGCTGCTCGCTGCTTCCGTCAATCCAGACGATTTCCGAGGGCTTTGTCATGGCAGCGCACTCCGCCACCCAATCGGTTACTTTTTTGTTTTGGACC
>CAVGEP010000087.1:0-4532 GCA_963628105.1 Alistipes communis | reverse complement strand
GCCTGTCTTTTCGAACTTTTTTCGATTTTGACTTTTGATTTTGATTTTTTGATTTTGATCTTTTCGATTTTTCGATAATTATGCTATCTCGTCGCGGTTTCAAGGGCAAGCTTCATCATATTTGTAAAAGACTTTTGGCGTTCTTCTACGGTGCTCTTGGCGCCGGTAACGAAATTGTCGCTGACGGAGATTATGCAAAGGGCATTGACCTTGTTATATGCAGCATTCATATAGAGGGCCGCGGCCTCCATCTCGACGGCCTTTATGCCCATCTTCGCCCATTTTTGCCACCAGTCGCCGAACTCGTAGAATACGTCGCAGCTGACGATATTGCCTGCCGCAAACGGGATGCCGCATTCTTCGGATGCCGCATAGCACTTCTTGATAAGCTCCCAGCTTGCGCAAGGGCTTAGCTGTCCCGGGATGTCAAATGCGTGCTGGTAGTTTGAATCCGTCGAAGCGGAAAGAGCCAGGAATATATCTCCCAGCGAAAGCTCATCCGTAAATGCTCCCGCGGTGCCGATTCTGATAAGATTTTGGACATTATATTCTGTTATGAGTTCCCACGAGTAGATGCCCATGGAAGGCATACCCATGCCGCTTCCCTGCACGGAAACGGGAACGCCCTTGTAGCGGCCGGTATATCCGTACATATTGCGAATATCCGTATACAAAGTCGGAGATTCGAGGAAATTTTCTGCGATAAATTTTGCGCGCAAAGGGTCGCCGGGCATGAGGACGGACTCTGCGATCTGGCCTTTTGCGGCCGCAATGTGTAGTGACATGATTTCTCCTTTCGGTTTTCGTGATTTCAGATTTCGAGATTTTGGTAGTTGGGTATTTATTCCTGCAACCTCTCGAAATTCATCAAAGCTATATATATTGTAACACCGCATTGGGGCTGTTTTCCAGTACTTTTTTGCCGATTTCTACGGTATTATGGCTGATTTTGACGGATCTTAGGTTCGGGCAGTCTGCGAATGCCTCTTCACCTATGGAAAGCAGGGTGACAGACCCTGTGAATTCCTCTATGCGAGATCCCTTGAACGCACCGTCGCGGATGCGGATTGTGCCGGCCGGCAGTACGACCTTCCTTACATATTCGTTATCTCGGAAGGCGGTCTTGCCGATTTTTTCGACCGCCAAGGTTCGCTTTACATCTGTTTCTCGAAGCGCGTCCTTGACAACTGCCTCGATACTGCTTGGAATTTCGACCACTTCGTCGGTCCCGATGTATTTTTTGATCGAGGCGGAGGTTTCGAAGATATAATATTCAAAATCGCCGTGGGTCTCGAGCCTATACTGCTTGTGGGCGATGCTTGAGCTTTCGTTTATATCCGTTCCGAAGATCCTGTCGATGGAGGAGCCCAGGTTCACATCATGCGACGCCTTGAAAAGGACGATATCCTCGTGGCGAACCACTTCGCGGATTTTATCCTCAAGCGCCTTTCTGTCGTCAAAATATTCGGACTCTATGCCAAGCTTCTTTGCTTCTTCTGTGGTGAGGCGGATGTTTAGGCCGTAACCAAGGAGAAGATCCACCTTGTGCTTTGCAAGCACGGATGCGATTTGGCGGTGCGTATCCTCGCTGATCTCTCCCAGTGCAAGGATGTCCCCCAGAACCGCGATCCGCCGACCGCCGGCGGCAACCGTGATGTCGTCCATAGCGGCAAGGGTGTTGTCAATTGCCATCAGCGAGCTGTTGTAGCAGTCCGCGAAAATGTTGTAACCGCAAGGGTGAATGATATTTTGGCGCATCCCGGAGGGTCTGTAGGCGCCGATTCCTGCGATGATCTCCTCGGTTTTGAGCTTGAGAGCCTTGCCTACGGCGTAGGCAACCACCGCGTTCAGGGCGTTGTGCTCTCCCGGTACGAAAACCTCCGCTTCGCGTTCTTCCCCTGCAAGTTTATCGACGATGGTGAAGCGAAGTCCGGCATCTTCCGTTTTTTTGATATCCTTCGCATAATAGTCTGCGCGGCTGTTTCTAAGGCTGTAGGTGATGACCTTCTGGCTAAACTCGTGGGCCATCAGGATCGGATCGTCGTAGTTGATAAACGCCAACCCGTCAGGCTTTCCGTAGGTGGAAAGGGATAGCTTGTCCTTTGCAAGCTCCTCCCTGCTGCCGTAGCTTTCGACATGAGAGACTCCGATGTTGGTATAGACCGCCATGTCTGCCGCAAGCTGCCTCGCCGAAATTTCGATCGTCCTCGGCGCGAAGGCTCCAACCTCTTGCAAATACACGTTTGTCGGGCGTTTTAGCTTCTGGATGTTTCTGGTAACGGAAAACATGGAATTGTTATTTCCCTTGGAAACCAGAGGGTTTTTGTAGTGGGCGCAAAGCACGGCCTCGATCATTTCCTTTGTGGAGGTTTTGCCGACGGAGCCTGTGAGGGCGATGACCTTTGCCTTGTGGATCGAGCGAATGTAGTGGCCGGCGCGGATATAGGCGTCTGTGATAAGGCTAGTGCCATCAGGATTTGTGTCCGTAATCACGAGGCAGTTTTCGAATTCGCAGGGCTTGTTTGTGATGATGCAAAGGCAGCCCGTGTTTATCGCATGCTCGAGAGGGTCCTCCGAGTAGCCCGAGGAAAGGGGGTCTACCTGCCAGTACATGAATACCGAATCCTGAGTGAGCCTGCGTGGGTCCGCCGTAAAATCGCTCACGGGATGCTCCGCCAGGGCCTCAAACTTCGCAGGAAAGGGAAGCTCTGCAATTTCAAAAAATCTTTTCAGCGTGAGACTCCGCTTTTCTTTGTAGGCGGCGATGGCGGCTTCTTTCTCCGCTTGCTTTCGCGCGGCCGCTTCTTCTTCGGTTTCCTTTTTTGTTTCTTTTGATGCTTTTGGCTCTTTTGCTTTTGAGGAAGCCGGTTTTTTACCAAACAAAATCATTTCGTTTTCTTCTTTCTTCTTTCTTCTTTCTTGTTTTTTCTTTTTCTTTTTCTTTTTCGTTTTTGGTTTTGGTTTTTGGTTGTTGGTTCTTTTTTCTATATAGTGTGTCTTTCCTTATGAGAAAAAAACCATGGGAGACACATCCATGGTTTTTCGATTGCTCATGCTGTGCATTTAACTTATGCACGGGTGGGGACGGGTGAGACTTATTTTGCTGCCTTTGCAGCGTTGAATCTTTTGGTTAATCTGGAAACTTTTCTGGATGCAGCATGCTTGGAAATGGTTCCCTTTGCTGCGGCCTGCATGAGTTTCTTCTCTGCCAGATGAAGCTTTTCAGCTGCAAGGTCGAAATTACCTTCTGCCATTGCGGTCTCGAAATTCTTCAGAACAGCCTTAAGATGGTTCTTAATTCTTCTGTTTCTTGCAGTTTTCTTGTCGATAACTCTGATTCTTTTCTTTGCGGATTTGATGTTTGCCATGTGTTTTTCACCCCACTTTTTCAAAATTTTCATGTCTTTCGGATGCCGCGTGCGGGCAAGCGAAAAAATACATAAATTCGCAACTTGAATTATATACGAATACTGTTGAAATTGCAAGGAAAAAATAGAAAAAATCAAATGAGTTGAAATTTTGGCCCCGATGCATTACAATATAGTATGAGTAGTTATGCTCACAAGACCCAAAATGCGAAAGATAACGCAAGCTAACACAAAATAGCGCAAATAGCGCAAATAGCGCAAATAGCGTAAAATGGCGCAAAACAAGACAAAATACAGAGGAAAACAGAATGGATTATCAGAAATATATAAGAAATTTTAGCATTATCGCCCATATCGACCACGGCAAATCCACCCTGGCGGACAGACTCATCGAAAAGACCGGGCTGGTTGCCGAGAGGGACATGAAAGAGCAGTTCCTGGACAATATGGATCTGGAAAGGGAAAGAGGCATTACCATCAAGCTCCAGACCACCAGGCTCGTATACAAGGCAAAGGACGGGAATGAGTACATCTATAACCTCATCGACACCCCGGGCCATGTAGACTTTACCTACGAGGTTTCGCGCTCGCTTGCGGCCTGCGAGGGGGCGGTGCTGGTGGTGGACGCGACCCAGGGAGTGGAAGCCCAGACTCTTGCAAATGTTTATCTTGCCCTGGACGAAAATCTTGAGATCCTGCCGGTTCTAAACAAAATCGACCTTGCCTCCGCAAGACCGGAGGAATGCAAGGAAGAGATCGAAGAAATCATCGGCCTCGATGCGGAGGATGCGCCTCTCGTTTCTGCCAAAACAGGACTTGGGATCGATGAGCTGCTGGAGCGGATTATCGATGCGGTTCCTGCGCCTCAGGGGGACGAAAACGGCAAACTCAAAGCGCTGATCTTTGACTCAAAATATGACAATTACCTGGGAGTCATCATCTATGCCAGAATCAAGGATGGCTCGGTGAAAAAGGGCGACGTGATCAGGCTGATGGCGACCAATAAGAAATACGAGGTTACCGAGGTTGGAATCTGCGCCCCGAGCCTCGTTCCTACAAGCAAGCTAAGGGCAGGTGAGGTAGGATATATCTGCGCTTCCATCAAGCAGGTTGCGGATGCCAGAGTGGGCGATACGATAACCCTCGACGAGGACCCTGCGGATG
>CAVGEP010000086.1:0-6776 GCA_963628105.1 Alistipes communis | reverse complement strand
GCCGCGCAAAGGTCCAGCACCATATCCTCGGGCTTTGCATCCAATATGTCAGAAGCCATTATCGATGCGATGTCCTGTACCGAAAAAAGGCCGCTGCCATATGCCTCACTTTCCAGGAGCCCGCTTCCGCTAACGAATAATCCTCTGTCCGTTTTGTCAGAAAGTTCAACGCAAAATCCCTCTTTTTCGAGCAAATCCGCGAGCTCGTTTGTTTCTGTCTTCAGACGGTTTACCCTAACCGAAAGCCTCGGCGTGCTGTTTACTTCCGATAGGATTTTTTCGGTTTTTTCGTATCCGTAAGTTTTTATCCACAGGCTTGCAATCCATTCGGCAACGGAATATCGAATGCAAAGATAAAGAAGCGGCTCTTTGATAGGGTCCGGCAATGTGATATCTTCGCGCTTTTTCGTAAAGGAACGCAAGACTCCATTTATGAATTTTTCGCGTCCTGCGGTAAGGCGTTTTGCCATATTTACCGTTTCATTTATCGCGGCATAGTCAGGCACGGAGTCCATATAGATAATCTGATAAAGACCTATGCGAAGCAGGGTAAGCTCTCTCTTCTTTATCTTCTTCGCACCGCTTGGCACAAGCTCATCCAGGTAATAGTCGAGCAAAATCTTATTTTCGAGCACGCCGTAGACGATTTCCCGCACGAATGCCTCCTTGTCCGGCGAATTCTTTTTTATAAAATAATTTGCCGCAAGGTTCGAATAAGAATCGTTCTTTTCGATATCCATCAAAATCTCGTATGCGGTTTTTCTGCTTGGGTCCATCAATCTCTTCCTCTGAGCGCAAGCATCCTAAGCAGATTGCTTATGGCAACCGCAAGCGCCGCAACATAAGTAAGCGCAGCCGCACGGAGCACCTTCTTCGCGCCGACTTCTTCATCCTCGTCTATTATAGAAAGTGCCTGCATTTGCTTGAGAGCTCTGCTGCTGGCATTAAATTCAACCGGAAGCGTGACCGTGTGAAAGAGGATAACCACAATCATCATGATTATGCCTATATTAAAGAGCATATCGCCCATATAACTTCCGGCGGTCAAAAGTCCAAGCCCGATAATGACCAAAATCCAGCAGAAATTCGAAGCAAAGTTTGCAAGCGGCACTATGCTGTTTCTTATCTTCAGTGGTGCATATCCGTTTGCATGTTGAAGCGCATGCCCCGCTTCGTGACACGCAACGCTGACTGCGGCAATGGAATTTACATTGCAAACCGACTGGGACAGCCGCAATACGCGCGTTCTCGGATCGTAATGGTCCGTAAGGCTGCCTTTGACTGCCTCGATTCTCACATTTGCAAGGCCGTTTGCATCCAAAACCATTCTCGCGGCTTGAGCACCGGTAAGGTTTCTATCGTTTCTTATCTTGGAATATCTGTTAAAATTAGATTTAACTTTCATCTGTGCGTAAAGAGTAAAAATAATCGCCGGAATCAGCAAAATTTCTGTCACATAATACGCAAAATAAGTATTCATCATAATTTTTTCCCCCTTTTATTTCAGTATAATCCCTTCCTGTATGCGATTTCCCTTTAGATAATCAGCCACGGCAACGCGCTTTTTTCCCGGCACCTGGATTTCGCTTACCAAAAGCGCTCCGCATCCTGCGGCAATCTTTAGGCCATTTGCATCCGCGCTTATAATGGTTCCCGCAGCTTCTCCTGTGTCTTCTGCCAGCGGCTCTGCCTTCCAAAGCTTCATCATTACATTTTCGTATTCGCAGAACGCGCCCGGCCAAGGATCAAATCCTCTTATCAATCTTTCAATTTGCTCCGGCTCCTTGGCGAAGTCTATCTTCCCATCCTGCTTTGATATCATCTTTGCATAAGTTGCCTTCGCATCGTCCTGAGGCTCGGGGCATATACTCCCTTTTTCGATAAGGTCGAGCGTTTGGATAAGAAGCCTGCTCCCAAGCTCTGCGAGTGCATCATGAAGCTGGCTGTAGTTCATCTTGCCTATCGATAGGCTGCCCTTTAGCAGCATATCTCCCGTATCAAGGCCCTCCGACATTTGCATTATAGTAACACCTGTTTGCTCATCCCCCTCAAGTATCGCTCGCTGTATCGGTGCCGCACCTCTGAGTCTTGGCAATAGGGACGCGTGAACATTTACGCATCCAAACCTTGGAATTTCGAGTATATCTTTTGGCAAAATCTGTCCATATGCAACTACAACTATTATGTCGGGGCTATATTTTCTGAGTTCCTCATAGAATCTGTCATCGCCACGCACTTTTTCCGGCTGCAATACGGTAATTTCGTGTTCAATGGCCAGTCCCTTGACCGGAGTAAATTGAATCTTCTTGCCACGGTTCTTCGCCTTGTCAGGCTGTGTTATCACAAGCCCAACTTCGTGATCCGTGGCAAGGAGGCCTTCCAGAACCTTTACCGCAAATTCCGGAGTTCCCATAAATGCTATTTTCATTTTTTGCTCCTAATTTTCAAATGCATCATCGTCTTCGTATTCGTCGTAATTTTCGTCGGCGTCTCTTACATTAACCGCCTTGTCGATATACAAGATGCCCTCCAGATGGTCGTATTCGTGGCACATAACCCTGGCATCAAAGTCATGAAATTCGTAGGTTTTTTTCTCCCCGGAAAGGTCATATGCCTCAATTTTTATATAATCCGGTCTTGTTACCGTGCCGATTTTTCCGGGAACGCTGAGGCAACCTTCATCTCCTGCCTGCGCACCGCTCTGCTCCAAAATCACGGGATTTATCATGTAATAAACCCTTTCAGGCTCCGGCTCTGCTACAAACATTCTTCTCATGATTCCTACCTGAGGAGCCGCGATTCCCACGCCATACTGGCTTCTCATGGTTTCCAGCATATCCTCCATGGTCATTCGGATGCGGTCGGTAACCTCACCGACATCTCTGCATTTTTTTCTGAGTATTTCGTCCCCTTCGAGCACGACATTTCTTATGGCCATACTAAAATCTCCTTTCGTATCTAAACAAGACTGTACGGATTTACATCTACGGTAAGATTTACATCCGATTTTTCTTCTATGAGTTTTTTTGCAAAATTCTCTATATAATACATATATCGGTTTCGCTCGGCGGCTCCCTTTTGGTTTCTGGGGCATTTTATTATCAGATACTGCCTGTAGCTGTCCTTGCCTTTGAAACCCGTAGAAAGCCTCGGCGAAAGCACGTTTTTTTCATTTTCATTTCCGAGAGCATTTTTCATGTAGGCCTCGCACCTTGTTGCGCAAGCGGCTGCGCGTTCCTCGGTCTTGGCGGTAAAATTCACCATGATTATATCTCCAAACGGCGGATATTTCATCAGGGCGCGTGCCTTGATTTCTTCGCTGTAGAAATCCTCATATCTATTATCCTTTGCAAAGCGGAATGTATAATTCGCAGGCTCGTAGGTTTGGACGATCACCCGTCCCTGCCTGCTACCTCTTCCGGCGCGTCCTGCCGCCTGAGTTATGAGCTGATAGGTTCGTTCGGCTGCACGATAATCCGGGATGTTAAGCGTAACATCCGCCGCAATTATACCTACGACACTGACATTTTCAAAATCCAGTCCCTTTGCGACAAGCTGAGTTCCCACCAATATGTTTGTCTTTTTCTTTGCAAAATCGGAAAGTATTCTATCCATTTCGGAGCGTTTTTTTACCGAATCAAGGTCAAGCCTGTCTGCCCTGGCGTCAGGAAAATGCTTCGAGACGGCTTCGATTACCTGCTCCGTGCCAATTCCGAAATGCTTGAGATATTTGCTGCCGCATTCCGGACATTTGTCCGGCAATGGATATTTGCGTCCGCAATAATGGCAGACCATAGCATTTTCTGTCTTATGATAGACAAGGGAAAGCTCGCATTCCGGACATTTCATGACCTTGCCGCATTCCCTGCAGGATACGAAATTCGAATATCCGCGCCTGTTTTGCATGAGTATTATCTGTTCATTTTCGGCAAGAGCCTCGTTCACCGCCTCATAGAGCGGCCCGCTGAAAATCGTCATATTGCCACGCCGTAATTCCTTACGCATATCTACAATTTCGATGTGCGGAAGCGGCGTTTTGTTATATCTTTCTTTGAGAGTAAGTAATGTATAAATTCCTTCCTTGCATCTTTCGTATGATGTCACGGATGGTGTTGCGCTTCCCAGCAGCAGGACACCGCCGCTTATTCTGAGGCGTTTGAGCGCGACCTCTGTGGTGTCGTATTTGGGAGTCATATCGGATTTGTAGCTTGCCTCGTGTTCTTCGTCCATGACGATGATTCCGATGTTGTCAAGCGGTGCGAATACGCCCATTCTTGCACCGATTACGATCTTCGCCTGTCCGCTTCGTATCCGCTGCCATTCGTCATATCTTTCCCTTTGCGTGAGCTTGCTATGCATTACGGCAATTTCGCTCTTGCCAAACCTTGCGACAAATCTTTCGATTAGCTGGCCGGTAAGCGAAATTTCTGGTACCAAAACGATTGCGCTTTTGCCCATTCGCAGGCATTCGGAAACCGCTTCCATATATACCTGGGTCTTTCCGCTCGCAGTAACACCAAAAAGAAGAAAATTTTCCTGCCTGTTTTCTTTTATTGCACCGCAAAGCCTGACGGCGCAGGCTTCCTGTTCTGCCGTCAGGTCTTTTGGAACATATTCACCGGTGGTAAGATCCTTATATGGTTCCTTTTCCTTCCCGGGGGCCGGGGGTTTTCCCGGTGCTAGAAAGCAGTTTATTGCGTCCGAATAAGTGATAGCATATCTTCTCTTCATCCAAGATGCGGTCTTGATCATTTCTTCGCTAAGAGAAGATTTTTCGTCGATAGCGGTGATTTCTTTGAGCTTGTCCTTGGGACAGTCTGAGCTGTCCGAAAGCCCGAATACGAATCCTCGCCTCGTTTTATTCCCCTTGCCGAACGGTATGCTCACGCAATCGCCTGTTTTCACGCTGAGATTTCCCGTAAGATATGTAAAAAACATATCTGTGTGTTTGCTTTTGTTTTCTACTACAATATTTGCGTATTCCATTTCGCTTATCTTAGAGAAGATAAATGTTTTTCTCGGCGCATTTTTCGATCATTTCCTGCGGCCAAACCGAAGCCTGAACCTCTCCGATATGCGCCTTGCGAAGGAAATACATGCAGAGTCTGCTCTGACCGATACCACCGCCGATAGTATACGGGAGCTCGTCATTTAGGATTGCCTTTTGGAATGGAAGCTCTGCTCTCTCAGGGCAGCCTGCCTCTTCTAGCTGTCTTTTCATTGCATCTGCATCAACACGTATACCCATGGATGATATTTCGAACGAGCGGTCGAGCACATCGTTCCAAAGGATGATGTCTCCGTTAAGCTCCCAGTCATCGTAGTCCGGGGATCTTCCGTCATGTTTTTTGCCTGATGCAAGGAGTCCGCCTATTTTCATGATGAATACGGCGCCGTGCTCCTTCGTGATAGCATCTTCTCTTTCCTTTGATGTCATCTCAGGATACATATCCTCGAGTTCCTGTGTCGTTATAAAGAAAATTTCGTTCGGAATTTCCGTCTGAATATCTCTATAGAGCCTGTTTACATAGTCTCCGAGGTTCTTGATTGCGTTGTAAATCGTTACAACGGTTTCTTTGAGATATTCCTCTGTTCTCTGTTCCTTGGTTATAACCTTTTCCCAGTCCCACTGGTCAACATATACCGAGTGGAGGTTATCCAATTCTTCGTCACGTCTGATTGCATTCATGTCCGTATAAAGTCCGTGACCCGGCTCGATTCCGTATTTGCCGAGAGCCATGCGCTTCCATTTTGCGAGAGATTGTACTACCTCGACCTCCATCTCGTCAATGTCCTTCAGAGTGAAGCTTACGCGTCTTTCAACTCCGTTCAGGTTGTCGTTGAGTCCGGTCCTTGGGTCCACGAACAGCGGCGCGGAAACGCGTCGAAGCTGCAGACCATATGCCAATTCCTGCTGGAAAAAGTCTTTGATTTTTTTGATTGCTCTCTGGCTTTCCATAAGATCAATCGATGATTCGTAGTTTTCGGGTAAAATCAGTGGTAACATAGTAAGTCCTCCTTTGTGTATACATCTTTTATTGTTATGTTACTAATACCATTTTGAATATTCACAGCCGCAGTAATTCTGCCTGTAAAGTCCGTATTCCTTTGAGAGCTCAATGCTTCTTTGGAACCCGTTTTTCTTTTTAAAATCAATATCCAGAAATTCCAGTCCGTACAGGGCGGCAAGCTCCGTTCCTATCGCCGAAATCAGCGGATAGTTTTTGTGGGGGCTGACCGTAAGCGTCGTACCGAAGATGGGATTTCCGGTTCCAAGTGCAACCTGCGCGGTCCGCTCCATTCTCAATTTGAAGCACTCCGTGCACCTTGCTCCACCCTCAGGTTCATTACTGTAGCCGGAGCAAACCTCATAAAAGTCCTCCGGCAGGTACTCTCCTTCTATCATCATAACCTTTTCGTCGTCGGAAACGCGCAGATTGAACGCATCTATGAACTGAATCTGTGCAGCCTTGCGCCGTTCGTATTCTTCGGGATCCGTTATGTTGGGATTATAGAAAAATATGCTTATCTTGTAATCTGCAAGCAGTCTTTCGATACAGGCCGTGCTGCATGGTCCGCAGCAGGAGTGAAGCAGCACATGCTTTTTTTCTACTTTGGGCTCGATATCTATCGGACAAAATTCCGTATTAGTCAAATTATCGTAAATTTCGCCACGAATACAGCTCGTCTTTTTTTCCATGTCCATCTTTTGCGCCTCCTTTCTTGACAAATTCGGTTTTTTATTTTAATTTTATTATATGACATTAGATTATAGC
>CAVGEP010000085.1:0-6815 GCA_963628105.1 Alistipes communis | reverse complement strand
CCGCCTGCGCCGCAGGGGTGGCGATTGCAACGATTACATCGCATCCGTCGCTTACGAAAGCCTGCGCGATGGTCTTCATGTTGGTCATATCGTTTTGTCCGTTCTTGTAATCGATGGTGACGTTTTCACCGTCCACATAGCCCTCGTCTGCAAGACCTTCGATTATGCTTTCTCTTATGGTATCAAGAGATGGGTGTTCGGTGAGCTGTAAAATCCCCACTCTCAAGTTTTCGGCTTCTCCCGTGGTTTCGCTGCTGCTGCTTCCGCACCCCGTTGCCATGATCGCCGTAACCGCTAAAATCATCAATACTGCCATTAACTTCTTTGCTGTCTTTTTCATTTTTTGTCTCCTTTCTGTTTCGCAAAAATCAAAAAACCCGTCCATGAATAACTCAAGGACAGGTTATACCTGCGGTGCCACCTTGTTTGATCCTGCTTTCGCAAAATCCTCTCTGCAGAGCGCCATCACGCCCCTCTCCACTTACGCAGGAGTCTCGTCTCAGATACTTACGCCGCTCGTTTCGAACTTTTGCTTTCCCCTCGCCCTCAGGAGCCCATTATTCTGAATCTGCATCTGCCCGGCTTCCACCGCCCCGGGTTCGCTGTGAGACCGTAAATCAGTTTTACTTCTCCCTCAAAGGTTTTTATTAAATATTTTGAATATATACGGAGTTTACCACTCAATTTGTTGGCTGTCAATAGTTTTTTTGAATTTTTTCGTGTTTTTCTGTGAAAAAATCATAAATTCTAATTTATATTTTTTCGTTAAGAGTTCGCCTGAGCATCGCTCAATACCCGTATCTTTTCCTATACCTTGCGAACAAGAACAGGATTATGACAAAAGCGCCGATTTCCGCCACGGGAAGCGCCCACCAGACCCCGTCGATAGCGAAGAACTTCGGCAACAGCAGCAACGCCCCCGCCTCGAATATCAAGGTTCTGAGGATCGAAATAAACGCAGACACCTTTCCGTTGTTCAGTGCCGTGAAAAATCCCGAGGCAAAAATATTGATTCCGCTGAAAACCACGCTTACCGCCACGATTCGAAAGCCCGTAATCATAAGCTCCGCGAGGGTTTCGTCGTGGGAAGCAAATATCATCACCAAAGGTCTGTCAAAGATTTCGGCGATAGCGAACATGGAAATGGAAATCACTCCGATAATTTTTATGGCTATGGCAAAAAGTTTCTTTATGTTATCTCGGTTTTCCGAGCCGTAATTGTAGCTGAAAAGGGGACCGATTCCCATGGAAAATCCCACAAAAATCGCCACAAAGAGAAATTGCAGGTAAAGCACTGCGCTGATTGCTGCAACACCCTTTTCCCCGGCAATTGCCATCATCTGTAGGTTGAACAGAGCCGTTGTAATGGCGCTGGAAAGGCTGGTAACCATCTCGGAAGCTCCGTTCCCCATGGAATAGAGCAGTGCCTTCCCCCTCCATTTCGGCTTTGCAAAATGCAGCAGGCTCCTTGGATTTGCAAACACTGCAAGCGGCAATAGCCCCGCCACGATCATTCCCGCCATGGATGCGTAAGCCGCCCCGGCAATTCCGAAGTCCAAGTATCCTACCAATAAAATATCCAAAACTATGTTGAGAACCCCTGCCGCGACGGAGAGCCAAAGCCCCAGATTCGGTCTGTCTGCGGTCACGAGAAAGCCCTGAAACAGGATTTGTAGCGACCATATCGGCCCCGCAAGCACCATTATGCTTCCGTACTCCATGCAGTAAGGCAAAATTTCTTCGTCGGAGCCGATGTGCAGGTAGATTTCTTCCCCAAAGCTGAGGAAAACCGCCATCATCACCGCCATTACCGCCAAATTTGCCAGTATCACCAGGGTAAAAAAGCTAGAGGCTTCTTCCTTTTTCCCCTCGCCAAGCATCTTGCCGATGAGAGCGTTTCCTCCCGTTGCAAAGACGAAGGTTATCGCCATGCAGACATTCAGCACCGGATAGACGATATTGATTGCCGAAAGTCCCAGGCTTCCTATATAATTGGAAACAACAATGCCGTCAACGATTGAATACATGGAAACGAACAGCATTCTAACCATTGTCGGCACAGTAAATTTGAGTATATTTCCGATGTTTATCGGTTTGTCGTAAATTAAAGTATTGTCCATACGAATCCCTCGTCATCACAAATTGCAGGGCTACAAAGCCACACGGCTCACAGCCTCAGCAGGCCTGTGTATGAGCTTTTGCAGCTCCATGAGCTTTGCGCCGTCCATTGCCGGCACGCCCTTGAGCCTGTATGTGATTCCGAGCTTACCGTACTTTTCCACTGCCATAGTATGATAGCCCAAAAGTTCCACTTTGTCAACATATCTTATCTTTTTCATAAACGCATTCAGGGCTTCCATGTCCTCCGGAGTATCGTTGATATCCGGCACCACCACATGGCGCACCCAAACATGCTTCTGCTGTCGATTGATAATGTCGATGAGTTCCAAAAGAGTTTCCTGGGATTTGCCTGTAATTATTTCAAACCTCTCCGGGTTGGGATGCTTGATGTCCAGAAGCACCAGATCCGAGCAGCGGATTGCTTCTTCGGTAAATTCGTCCAGATATGTGCCGCTGGTGTCGATGGCGCTGTTTATCCCCTCTTTTTTCAGTGCGCACATCGCCTCGGTGAGAAACTTTCCCTGCAAGAGAGGTTCTCCCCCGCTAAAGGTAACGCCGCCTTTTCCGCCGTAATAGGGCTTGCCCCTCAGTGCCCAATGCAGGATTTCACTAACCTCGATTTTCTCTCCGCCCTCAAGAGGCCAGGAGTCCGGGTTGTGGCAATAAAGGCACCGCGCCGGACACCCCTGCATGAAAAATACAGTTCGGATGCCCGGGCCGTCTACCGCGCCAAAGGTTTCAATGGAGTGAATTTTTCCTATCATCTCGCCCGAACCTTTCCTTCGCAGATTCTCACTTAGATAGCCTCGTGGAAAGTTCTTGCGATTACTTCTTTCTGGTGGTTCTTGGACAGTGCGTTAAATCTTACGGCATATCCGGAAACTCTTACGGTCAGGTTCGGATATTTGTCCGGATTTTCATAGGCATCTTCCAGCACCGCACGGTTCAAAACATTAACATTCAAATGGTGCGCTCCTCTTTTGAAGTAGCCCTCCAAAAGTCCTTTAAGGACATCCGCTCTTTCTTCAGGGTTCTTGCCCAGAGTCTCCGGGGTAATGGAGAAGGTGTTGGAAACACCGTCCTGGCAGGTATCCCAGTCGATCTTAGAAACGGAGTTCAGGGAGGCGATGGCGCCGTGACTATCTCTCTGGTGCATCGGGTTTGCGCCCGGAGCAAACGGTGTGCCTGCTCTTCTGCCGTCAGGAGTGTTGCCTGTTTTCTTGCCATACATTACGTTTGAAGTAATGGTCAGCACGGAAAGGGTGTGCACTGCATTTCTGTAGGCCGGGTGTTTTCTCAGCTCTTCGATGGTTCTTTCGGAAATCTTTACCGCGATTTCGTCCACTCTGTCGTCATCGTTGCCGTATTTCGGGAAATCTCCCTCTGTTCTGTAGTCAACGATTACGCCCTTCTCGTCTCTGATCGGATAAACCTTTGCATATTTGATGGCGGAAAGGGAGTCTGCGGCAACGGAGAAGCCTGCAACTCCGAATGCCATAAGGCGCTTAAGCTCGGAGTTTAAGAATGCCATCTGGGAGCTTTCGTAGTCGTATCTATCGTGCATAAAGTGGATAATGTTCATGATGTTTACATAAAGCTCACAGAGCCATGCAAGGTATATATTGAATCTCTTCCATGCGTCCTCGAAGTCAATCGGGCCGTCCCCAACCGGTTCCATCTGCGGACCTACGTGTTCCCCGGTTCTTTCGTCGATACCGCCGTTTAAGCCGAGAAGGAGGATCTTGGCAAGGTTGCATCTTGCGCCGAAGAACTGAATCTGCTGACCCATCTGGATTGCGGATACGCAGCAAGCGATGGAGTAGTCTTCGCCGTAGAACGGTCTCATCTTGTCATCGTTCTCGTACTGAATGGAGTCGGTGTCGATGGAAACCTGAGCGCAGAACTTCTTGAACGGTTCAGGAAGCTTCTCCGACCAAAGTACCGTAAGGTTTGGCTCCGGTGCAGGTCCGAGGTTATAAAGGGTCTGAAGCACTCTGTAGGAGTTCTTGGTTACCTTGTGTCTGCCGTCCATGCCGACACCGCCGATACCCTCTGTGATCCACATCGGGTCGCCGCCGAATAATTCGTTGTATTCGTTGGTTCTCAGGTGGCGGGCAACTCTGAGTTTCAGGATATAGTCGTCAACAAATTCCTGGATCTGTTCTTCTGTGTATGTGCCGTTTGCAAGGTCTCTTTCTGCGTATATGTCAATGAATGTGGAGGTTCTTCCGATGGACATTGCGGCGCCGTTTTCTTCTTTGATGCCAGCAAGGTATGCAAAATATGTCCACTGGATGGCTTCTTTTACATCCTTTGCAGGGCCGGAAATATCAAAGCCGTAACTCTCGGCCATCTTCTTGATTTCCTTGAGGGCTGTAATCTGGTTGGTGATTTCCTCTGCGGTTCTGATGTTTTCTTCGTTCATCACGTGTCTGGAGGCGATGGTTTCGTGGTCTTTTTTCTTTTCTTCGATGAGGTAGTCGATGCCGTAAAGGGCGCATCTTCTGTAGTCGCCGATGATTCTGCCGCGTCCGTATGCGTCGGGAAGTCCGGTGATGTATCCCAGGTGTCTTACCGCTCGCATTTCATTGGAATACGCCTTGAAAACACCATCGTTGTGGGTGGTGATGTAGTTAAACATATTGTCGATTTCCTTCGGCAGCTCCTGTCCGTATTCCTTGACCTCTTCTCTCACCATCTTGATTCCGCCAAATGGGCAAATACCTCTTTTCAGCGGTTCGTCTGTCTGAAGTCCCACAATGATGTCCTTGCCCGGCACGATGTAGCCCGGTCCGAAGGCGTTGATTCGCATGATTCTGCTGGCATCAACCTTTAGGGTTCCTCCTGCTTTTCTTTCCGCAACAAGAAGCTCCTGCACTCTCTCGAAGCACTCCTTTGTCCTTTCGGTTGCTCCCGCGAGGAAGCTTCCGTCCCCGTCATAAGGGTGATAATTCAATGTAATGAACTCCTCAACGTCGATGTTTTCCGTCCAATTACCGGCAATAAATCCTTCCCATTCTTTTCTCATTCTTTTTGTATCCTCCTAAAATCTGTATAATGTATACATAAGCTGATATTAGAATACATCTTGCATGCAAATTAGTCAACGGATTTTTTGCGGATTTCGTGCATTTTTTAATATACACGGCAAGCGCAAATGCCATTCTCTCACTTGTGGTAACTCCCCGGCTATCACAAAAATCGGCGGCCTCCTATATGGTAGAATATCATATGGATGTCCGCCGAATTTTTTAAACTTTTTTCTATGCTCCGCTTATTTTCGGATTCTTACGCTTTCCAAAGTCCGTGGAGATTGCAGTATTCGTAAACTGCCTCCACTTCATCTCCCTCGGCAAGTGTAAACACGGCTTCAGGCTTTGCTGCCGGCTGTAATTTTGCCAGCTGTCCGCCAAGCTTCGTCTGGAGCCAAATCCACTGAATCGAATGTTCCGGAAGCATCGGATGTTCTACGCTTCCTACTTTTACGGTAACCTTGCTGCCCTCTACGGTATAAACGGGAACGTGCTTTTCTGCTGCTCCGTCGGTGGTTCCCGGAATCAGCTGGTGCATTTCTTCCCCGCAGCAAATAATAGGAACGCCGCTTTCCTTCATCATAGCTACCAAATTGCCGCAATGCTTGCAAATATAAAATTTCTGTTCTTTCATTCTCTTATCCTCCGTAATTTTCCTATCCCTGTGCCCTTTTCTGCGGGGCTCCCCATTTTGAAATTTTGCTCCGCTTCAATGCGCTGATTTTTAATAGTTCTCAGCGTGTACCTCGAAGTAGCTCTGCGGATGGTTGCAGGTCGGGCAAACCTCAGGCGCAGCGGTTCCCACTACGATATGACCGCAGTTTCTGCACTCCCAAACCTTGACCTGGCTCTTTGCAAAGACTTCTGCCGTTTCCACGTTCTGAAGAAGGGCACGATATCTTTCTTCGTGATGTCTTTCGATTTCTCCTACAAGGCGGAATTTCGCCGCAAGTTCCGGGAAGCCTTCTTCTTCTGCCGTCTTGGCAAATTCATCGTACATATCCGTCCACTCATAGTTTTCGCCCTCTGCCGCGGAAAGCAGATTCTGTGCGGTATCACCGATGCCGTTAAGCTCTTTGAACCACATCTTCGCGTGTTCCTTTTCATTCTCCGCAGTCTTGAGGAAAAGTCCCGAGATCTGCTCAAATCCCTGCTTTTTAGCCACAGAAGCGAAGTATGTATATTTGTTTCTAGCCTGTGATTCTCCGGCAAAAGCCGCCTCTAAGTTTTTCTCTGTCTGTGTTCCTGCGTATTTTGTTGTACTCATTTCATTATCTCCTTTTCATTTTTATTTTAGTTTAATTAAATTTAGCCTTATTTTGGTTGCCCCTGTCTTTCCTGCAATTTTCACACCGGTAGTTGATCCTCAAATCGTAGGAATCGATTTTGTGTCCAAGCTGAGTCTCTATGGAAGATGTCAAGTCGCTTAGCCTGATATCGGAAATAACTCCGCACAGGCTGCAAATGATGTGGTCGTGCCGGCTGGTATTGTCGAATCGGTCGGGAAAGCCCGGCTGAGAAATCCGAATGATCTTTCCGCTCTCTGCAAGAGTCTTCAAATTATTATATACCGTCGCCTGTACGATTTTGGAATTTCGTTTTTTCATTTCCATGAAAATCATTTCGGCAGTGGGATGTTCCGTGGACTTCAATATTATGTCC
>CAVGEP010000084.1:0-6882 GCA_963628105.1 Alistipes communis | reverse complement strand
ATGATTTCGGACATCGTGAGCAGATCGTCGATCATGGTCTCGTAGTCTTCCTTGGCGATGGTGACGGTATCGGCATCGTCCTCAGCCGCTTCCTGCTTGCGGACACGGAAGGTCTCGTGGACATCCTTCATCAGTCCGATCACGCAGTCGGTGGTCTCGTCGAAAATCTCCTGCATACGCTCTGCCATCTCGTCGGCGCAGTCCTCCAGTTCCTCATGAACGTGGAGATAGGCGCGATGATGCTTTTTTAGTTCGGTTTCCTCGTGGATGAGGGCGATGAGATCGGCGCTCATGTCGATGACCTCAAGCAGAAGGTCAATCGGCTTGGTGATGCTGCCGAACGTGGTATTCACGGGAACACCGCTGACTTCTGCGATGATGTTCTTGGCGTTCTCAAGGTTGAAGTTCTTATCCATATTCAAAATCCTCCTATCAGTTCTGTGTGGTTTCTTCTAAGCGGGTGGTCATGATGCGGTAGAGCTGCGTATTCTTGGGGAAATCGTCCTTGAAAGGCACGATGGTAGAGCCGTAGAAGATCAGCCCCTCACCGGCATTGGAATTGGTGATGTAGTTCTGCTGGCTGGGCGAGATATTCAGCGCCTTCGAGAGAATCTGCCGGTCTCCGGATGCCTGATTCAGAAGGTAGACGAAATCCGAGTTTTCAAAGATGTTCTCTACCTCGCGGGACGCAAGAAGATCCTTGACGTTCTGAGTGATGCCGGTCGGAATGCCGCCCCATTTTCTGAAACGCTTCCAAATTTCCACGGAATACGCGGCGGTCTGTTCTTCCTTCAAGAGCAAGTGGAACTCGTCCATGTAATAGCGCGTTGCCTTGTGCTGGGCGCGGTTGATGGTAACTCTGTTCCAAACCTGATCCTGCACAATCAGCATACCGAGCTTTTTAAGCTGCTTGCCGAGTTCGCGGATGTCATAGCAGACGAAGCGGTTGTTGACATCCACATTCGTTCTGTGATTGAAGACATTCAACGAGCCGTGAACGTAGATTTCAAGGGCGGTTGCGATGCGCTGTGCCTCCGGCTCCTTCTGATTTCTCAGAATGTTGTAGAGGTCTTCGAGGATCGGCATTTTCTCCGGCTTGGGGTCTGCAAGGAACTCCTGATAGACCATGCGGACGCTGCGGTCAATGATGGTCTTCTCAACCGGCTGCAAGCCGTCCTTGCCGCCGACAATCAGCTCACACATGGAGAGGATGAAGTCGGATTTCAGCGTCAGCGGGTTTTCCTCTTCGGAGTAGTTCGTGTTGATGTCCAGCGGATTGATGTAATCCGTGCTGACCGGCGAGATGCGGATGACCTGACCGCCGAGCTTCTGCACAAGGGGAAAATACTCGGCTTCGGGGTCGCAGACGATGATGTCATCCTCCGTGATGAGGAAGGCATTGGTCATCTCGCGCTTGGCGGAGAAGGACTTACCGGAACCGGGTGTGCCGAGGATCAGCCCGTTGGGGTTTTTGAGCTGCTTGCGGTCAACCATGATCATGTTGTTGGACAGCGCATTCAGCCCGTAGTACAGAGCCTCACCGCCCTGAAAAAGCTCCTGCGTGGTGAACGGGATAAAAACCGCTGTGCTGGAAGTGGTCAGTCCGCGTTCGATCTCCACCTGATTGATGCCGATAGGCAGAGAGGACATCAGCCCTTCTTCCTGCTGAAAATCGAGACGCTTGAGCGCACAGTTGTACTTCTGAGCAATGGCGGCGGTTTGATATACCGCGTTTTCGAGCTTCTGGCGATTGGACGCCGTGTTCATAATGAGGATGGTCACGAGGAACAGTCTCTCATTGCGGGTCTGGAGATCCTGCAACAGACGCTTCGCCTCACCGCCGAAGGTGGCAAGATCGGACGGGATAATGTCCATATCGTAGCCGGAGCGGACGGCTTTTTTCTGTTCCTCAATCTTCATCTTGTCGAGATCGGTGATCTTCGACTTGATGCTCTTGATTGCCTTCGCCTGGTCAATCGTCCGGATATGAAAATTGACCGTGATGTTGCTGTCCATCTCAAGGAAGTCGGCAAGCATACGGTCATTGAGTTCCGGCGCGAGGATTTGGAGAAAGCTCACCGCGCCGATGGTTCTGCCCATCTTGAAGCACTTGCCTTCACGGAAGTCAAAGGAAGTGGGAGCGATGAAGTCCTTCGTGCTGAGTCCTGTCCGGGCAACCATATCGAAGGAAAAGCGGAACGGCTCATTGGTGTCCATGTTGAACACGTCATGAAGCACTTTCAGCCGTTCGTAGCCGGACAGCGGTTCAGTCCTCACACCGAGAGTTTTGAAGTTGTTGAGAATGTCGGTTTCAATGCGTTCGAGCTTCGGCTTTGCCGTGCGGAGGGAATCCGCCTCAATGCCGAAGGTGATGTACTTCTTCTTGATCAGACCGTTGTTGCCCTTGGTGAGCTGGCTTTGCAGCATTCCGGAATACTCGGAGCGGATGTCGTTAAAATCGTCCTCCTGTGCCGGAATGTTGATGCGCTTGCGGAACTCATTCAGGCTTGCCTTCTGATTGATGAAGGAGAGCTGGACGAAAATAGAGCTGTCAAAGTAGTTCAGAAAGTCACACCAGTTCTCAAAAATGGCGGTCTTATCGTCGTTCTGGGCAAGCTGGTAGTTGATGTCCTCAAAACCGATGGACTTGGTATAGAGCCGGTTATTCACCTTGCAGATACCGTCGCGGCACATCTCCACATAGGGAATGGTCTGCTGGGCGGACTTGCGGACTTTCTTTGCCTTCCTGTCCTTTTTCTTCTGCATGACGATCCGCTTCTTCTCCTGAGCGGAAAGGGCATCGCCGTAAACGACGCCGTTCTTGACCGTCATCTTAGGCTTTGCCTTTGCTGTGCTGTTGTTCAATCTGCAATTCCTCCTGTTCTTTGATTTTCTGCTGAATCTCAGCATAGAGATTGTTTGTGCGATAGGGACGCACCTTGTCTCGGATAAACATAGACTGTACGATGTGGTACAGATACTTCTCGGCTGGCTGTCCGTCCTTTTCATAGAGCGCAAAGAAAATGAACGGGAGCATGATCACCACCATCAGCATTGCCGCCGTGGACAAGCCGAGGTGGGCTTTCGTCAGAAAGAAGATCGGGACGCCGACTGCCGCAGCGATGGAAAAACAAATAAGCTGCCGCTTGGTCAAATTGAACATGACCTTCGTTTTGACGCGGTTAAGATCCTTCGGGACCGGAACAAATGCCATTGACTGTTTCCTCCTTTCTAAGCTGCTTTTCATAGCGCAGCTTCATTTGTGCGGGATATTGATCCTCCTTCGGCTGACGCTTGCCTGTCCAGCGAAGCCCACCCGCTTTGCCTTGACAAATCCATCCGGAAGCCCGAAGGCTTGCACCGTTTTCACTTTCCAGCGTGTAGGTGATGATGCGCTTATAGCCCATAGCCGCAGCAGCTCTTGCCGCCGCGCCGTAGAGAAAGCTGCAAGCGTTCTTCGCCCCGTTGGTGCATAGCCTTGTGACCTCCAATGTGAAGCCGTCATCCAGATACCGACTGACGGGACGTCCGGCGATGATCACGCCGACCAACGCACCGTCTGCTTCACAGCCGATGGAAAACTTGTGACCGGCAACCGGCTTGTGATGCCGGTGATGCTGCCGGACGTACTCGTTGGCGTCTCGAAGAGAGATAGGTCTTAGCCGCAGCATGGCGTTTCCTCTATCGGAAGATGAGCCGTGCATTCGACCTCGTTGCCCCAAACGTCCCAGCCTTCGGGAGACTGACGGGCAAAAAGCTCCACGCGGGGAAGGTCTCCCATGAGGCGGACAATGCGTTCCCGCGCTTCATCCGGCTTTTTGGAATGCTCTTCGATGTGACTGAGGATGACCTGACGTACACCGGCGTCAACGCGCTTCGGATGACCTTTCGTAGCAAGGATGCAGATTTCGGCGTTTGCCCTTGTCCAGTAGCCCATGCCGGTGAAGAGGTCATCGTTCTTGCGGTTTTGCTTGACCCACACGAACGCCACGGTTTTATAAGAAAATCCCCATGCCGTCAGCACTTCGAGTGCTTCACAGAGGCACGGGAACGTGATCCAGAGAAACAGAGCGCAGTCCTTAGCGGCAAGCTCACCAACCGGAAGCGCCTTGATGTCTTCAATGCACATCGTCGGATAGTGGCTTTCCGCTGACCGTCCCTGTCCCTTCTTTGAATATGTCCGATACGCCCAAGGGGGATCGGCGTAGATGATGCTGTACTTCTTCATGCTGCCGACCTCCTTAGTGCGCATGGAAAATGGATTTTGCGAGGCTTCCGGTCTTGAACAGCGAAAAGCACAGAATGACCGTGTACGCTGCCACAGAGAACAGAGCCGAGTGAATGTTGTCTGCGATAATCATGCCGTTGATCAGCACCGCATAGATGCCGACGCAGACCATGATGAGAAATCCCTGAAATGCCAGAGCGAACAGACCTTTCAGATAGTTCGTGCCGATGCTGCCCCATTCGCGGTTGCTCATCGTCGCAACGGGGATAGGTGCAACGCTCACGGTGCAGTAAATCTCAATCATGCGCCCGTAGAGGATGACCGTAATGAGGATCGACATGATTTTGAGACACAAGCTGATCAGAAGCGTTTCAATCGACAGTCCGAGCAGTTCACCGACCTCCATTGCCTCCATGCCGGTTCGCATCTGCGCAATCGTCGCGTCGATGTCGATGCTGGTACTGCCGTGAATGACACCGGCTGCACCGGAAACCACGTTCTGCCCGATGTCGAATACTGCCATCACGATGTCAAACGTGTGCGTCACGAGGTAGATCGCCACAGCCGCCTTGAAAAACCACTTGAAGAACATCCATGTGTCCATGTCGTGAAGGTTGTTTTTCTCGGTGATCATGGAAATCAGCTCGTAACACAGAACGAAGGTGATGATGATACCAGCGATGGGGACTATCACGTTTTCGGATAGTCCCCGGATCATCTGGTAGATGCTGCCGTTCCAGCCGGACGGGGTTTGTCCGACCTCGGCGGCAATCGTGCCGACCTTCTCATTGACATCGGTGAACATATTGGTCAGGTTGCTCTCGATCCACCCGATCAGCAGGTCTTTGATAGCCTGTTCGATCTTTTCTAAAATGCTGCCCAATATTTCACCACCTTTCGGTTAAGCTGGGCTTGCCGTGAATTAGCCGAACAAACCGGAGAGCAGGGGGATGAGGGTCGTGCCGATCAGCACCACACCGCCGCCAGCCATGAGCTGCTTGATGCCCTGAGATTTAGCGCCGGGATTGTCGTTGCCATAGCCTTCCATGAGGTTGACAACACCCCACACCGCGAGACCCGCGCCGAGCGCAATAACGAGCGTCTGGAGAACCGTAACTGCCTGAGAAATGAATGCCATACTTGAATTTCCTCCTTAAAAATGTTGTTGAAATGGGAGGGCGAGTGCCGTTTTCAGCACTCGCCCCGATGATTACTTCCTATGTGTCTGCCGGATCAACCGAACAGACCGGAGAGCAGAGGGATGAGGGTCGTGCCGATCAGCACCACGCCGCCGCCAGCCATGAGCTGCTTGATGCCCTGAGATTTAGCGCCGGGATTGTCATTGCCATAGCCTTCCATGAGGTTGACAACACCCCACACCGCAAGACCCGCGCCGAGCGCAATAACGAGCGTCTGAAGAACCGTAACCGCCTGAGTAATGAATGCCATAGATTTTTCCTCCTTGAATTGATGAAAATTGAGTGTGTATTTTTGAAAATGGGCATAAAAAAAGAAGCCCCGTCGCTGTTCTGCTTTGGGATGAGCCATAAGGCTTTACCCACTGCGCAGTGCAGCGACGGGGCTTTAATCCGCTTCGACCTCGCCCATGTCATAGAGGTCGAATGTGTCATTGGGCTTGACCACCAGCTTGTGCTGCCGGTACTTCTCGATGTCAAAGGCGTTTCGCTTGTCGTAGTCGGAGAGCTGCCGGTATTTGGGATGCTTCGTAATGTCGTATTTGTTACTGAGAAAAGGTCTCACGCCTCGAAGCTGCAAAATACACTTGGCTCCGTCCATGACGGCGATCTCATCCTGAGACATCAGTTCCTTGCCGGTTTTCTGATAATTCAAGCCGTAGGAGTTGTTGTTGGAACGGGTTTCTGAGGTGTTGTAAAGGTCGATTGTCTCCTTGCCCAGCACCTCGCTGATTTCCTTGAGGGTCGATTTTTCCTTACCGCCGAGGAAAAGGGTGCAGTCGCAGTTGCCTGTGATGGTGTCAGCCGCATCCTTGTAGATGGTCTTGAGCTGAGACTGGGACTGCAAGATGATTGACGCCGAGATTTCCCGGCTTCGTATGGTTGCGATGAGCTTATCAAACTTGGGGATTTGACCGATGTTGGCAAACTCATCGAGCAGACACCGCACATGGACGGGAAGCCGCCCGTTGTAAACGTCATCTGCCTTGTCGCAGAGAAGGTTGAAGAGCTGGGAATACATGATTGCCACGACGAAATTGAAGGTATCATCGGTATCAGAAATGATGACGAACAGCGCCGTCTTCCGGTCTCCGATGGTGTCCAGCTCCATCTCATCGTAGCTCATCAGCTCCCGCAGCTCTGCGATGTCGAAGGGTGCAAGCCTTGCACCGCAGGAAATAAGGATCGACTTGGCGGTTTTGCCCGCCGCCAGCTTGTATTTGCGGTATTGCTTGACCGCAAAGTGGTCAGGCTCACGGGCTTCCAGCTCGTCGAACATGACATCCACAGGATTTTTGAAGGTCTCATCGTCCTCTCTGGCTTCCGAAGCATTGATCATCTCAAGGAGCGTGGTAAAGTTTTTCTCCTGTTCCGGTGCCTCGTACCAGATGTAGCCGATGAGGGCTGTGTAGTAGAGCTTTTCCGCCTTGACCCAAAAATCTTCGCCGGACTTATCGC
>CAVGEP010000083.1:0-6920 GCA_963628105.1 Alistipes communis | reverse complement strand
GTTCACTGCATTGAAGGAATAATCTGTAATGAATGGATTGCTGTCCTTATAAAAATACAGCCCCCCGTAGCCGCCTATCAAAAGCTCGCCCTCTCTCCTATCATATTCAATCTGGTTTCTTCTGACTATATTTTCAAAATAGATCTCCGTAAGACCCGCCCTGCGGCAAGCATCGTATTGCTCTTTGCTTATAACCGAGGCTGTCAGGTATGGCGCCGGCGCTGGCGTCTGCGCTTGTATCTGGGGTTGCGTCTGCGCTTGTCTCTGAGCTTGCGTCTGGGCCTGCGCCTGGGTTTGCCCTCCAGCTTCTTCAGTTATATCGCAAACCTGCGATATGCGATATGACCCTTCTTGCAAGGGTTCTATAACTCTGCGCGGCTTGCTTTTTAGCTTTTCTTCGTATAGCCTATCTACGATGGAGCGTCTTGCCTCGTTTAACATTTTGACAGGGATAAAGGCCCCGGACTCATCAAAATCGAGGTTTTGCAGTGTAAAGACGGTATCTCCCAGCTTCGCGAACTGCTTTTTTACCGACTCGAATCCAGTGGGCTGATTTTGCGCCTCTTCAAGGAGCTCCTTGCTTTCATAAAAGCATCTTACCCCCAGCCCCTGCGCCTCTGCCCTAAGAGGCGCGCCGGGGTAAGCATAAACCTTTACATCGAGAGGAAAATGTCTGAACTCCCCCTCCATGCTCTTTTCTATGTCTTTATAAAAATTATAATCCTTCGTTTTATATACAACATCGCCCTTTGCGAGCTTCTCTTTGATACGGATATAGCACAGGCTGTCTGCGCCGTTGATCAGATTGCCCTCCTTGTCGTAGAGCTTCACCACGGAAAGGTTTACGTCCTCATTATTATGATCAATTCTTATAATGTCATTTTGACGCAGCATCTCGTGCAGGCGGATTTCGTACATTCCTTTGCAAGTGCCGCTTACCACGCCGATCTCGTATCCGAAATTATTGGGCTTTTGTATATTCGTCAGATTCTTCGGGTCTTCCCCGAACAGATAGCCTTTCGTAAATGTACGATTAAAGGTTTTTTTCAGCTGGTCTTTATCCTCTGCCGTCGCGGCTCCGTCTAGGGCTTTGCGGTATTTCGAAACCACGTTGGCTACATAGGTCGGTTCTTTCATGCGGCCCTCGATTTTGAGGGAGTCCAGGGATTTTAATTCTTCGATACGGTCAATGGTATTGAGGTCTTTTGTCGACAAGATATAGCTAGTGCCAAGGGATTTTCCGCTTGTCGTGTCGATCAGTTCGTAAGGCTTGCGACATGAGCCCACGCAGCGCCCCCGGTTGCCGCTGCGATAGCCGATGAGTCCCGACATCAGGCAGTTTCCCGAATAGGACACGCAAAGCGCCCCATGGACAAAAATCTCAATGGGGATTTTTGACTCGTGCCTTATCTTCTTCGCCTTTTCGATATCCACTTCCCGTGCAAGCACCACCCGTTTTGCGCCCAGCTCCTTCATGAGAAGGGTGCCCTCCAAATCGTCTATTCCCATCTGGGTGGAGCAATGGGCTTCCATATCCGGAAAATGCTCAACGATATAGTCAAACACCGCCATATCCTGAACGATCACGCCGTCTGTTCCGATTTTATTCAGAAAGGTAAGCTCCTCTCTCATTTCGCATAGTTCTTCCTCAAAGACGATAGTATTCATGGTAACATAAACTTTCACATCCCTGAGGTGAGCATAATTCACCGCTTCTTCCAAGGCTTCTTCGTCGAAATTGTCAGAGTACGCCCTTGCACCGAATTTTTGCATGCCAAGATAGACGGCATCGCAGCCATTTGCAATCGCCGCCTTGAGAGCCCCCATATTTCCTGCGGGTGCGAGTAATTCTGTCATTTTGTATCCTCTTTTCGTTTTTATTCCGGCTTCAATTTTAGCACCAGCTCATTAGCAAATCCTTCGGTGCAGTCGCTGCGATAGGACGTACTTTGGCATATACCCTTTACCAGTCGTATGGACAGCTCATCGCCTTCCTCAAGTGGGTTAAAGGCCGGCCCGCCGTAGCGAATCAACATGTCGGCATCGTTATTTTCTTCGGAATATTCTGCCGTTACATGGATCTGAATATCATCTCCCATTTTTGGTGCCAGCGTCTGGGTGCAGATCTCTTCGAATATTTGTTGCAGCCGGTAGATGGTTTTCTGGCTCATTTCGTGTTTGCGTCCGAACTCCTCCAGCTTGCCGTTGATGCCGATAAAGTCATAGTTCGGCGAGTCGATAACCGTTTCGAATACTTTCAGGCGGCGGATAAACTGCCGCGTGCGCTCCCGCTGTGGGTTATCGAAAATCTGCTCAGGAGAGCCGTCCTCATAAATCTCCCCCTGATCCATATAGAATACGCGGGTAGACACGTCCCTGGCAAACTTCATCTCATGTGTAACGATCATCATGGTAAGCCCCTGCTTTGCCAAATTCCGGATGACGGACAGTACCTCACCTACCATCGTCGGATCAAGAGCAGATGTCGGCTCATCGAAGAGCACGATCTCAGGCTCCATGGCAAGTGTACGGGCGATAGCTGCCCGCTGCTTCTGACCACCGGACAGTTCGTCGGGGAACGACAGAGCTTTATCTGCCAGCCCTACGGCCTTTAGCAGCTCCATCCCTTTTTCGTAAGCCTCCTGACGGCTTCTGCCCAACACAGAAACCGGTCCGACCATGATATTTTCGATGATGTTCATATGATTAAACAGGTTGAACGACTGAAATACCATTCCCATCCTCCGCCGAAGCAGATGTGCCTTGCATTTGGGGTCGGTGATAGCCTGCCCGTCAATAAGGATCTCCCCAGATGTAGGCATCTCCAGCAGATTGATGCAGCGAAGCAGGGTGGATTTTCCCGTTCCGGACGGGCCGATAACGGACACCACCTCGCCCCTTTCGATTTCTGCATTCACATCCTTTAGAGGCGTGGCGGCTGTGTATTCTTTTCTCAGATGACGGATAGAGATCATTGCAGTTTCACCCCCTTTATCTTCCTTTTCTTACGATCAGGCGTTACCTTTCGCTCGATCGGAATCAAAAGCGAGGTAAGCGCCCATGCTATGATAAAGTAAATAATTGCTGTGCTGATAAGGGGGAAGAAAGCCTCAAATGTACGGCTTCGAATAATGTCGCTCATCTTGGTCAAATCCTGTACGGCGATATATCCCACCACAGAGGTGAGCTTAATCAGCGAAACGAACTCGCCCTTGAATACTGGCAGGAACTGCTTCGTAGCCTGGGGCATGACAATCTGGAAGAACGCGCGAGGCCTGGTGAATCCTAGTGCCAGCGCCGCCTCAGTCTGCCCTTTGTCCACCGACTGTATGCCAGTGTGGATCATCTCGCACACATAAGCTGCCAAATTCAGCCCAAATCCGATGACCGCCACCCATACGCCGCTAAGACCGCTGCCAGCAAAAACAATATAAAAGAGGATCATCAGCAGCACCACCATCGGCGTACCCTGCATTACCCGTACATATATCCGAGCAAATCCCCTTGCCAGCGGATATTTGGATATTTTCATAAGGCAAAGACCAAAGCCGAGAATAGAGCCCATAATCATGGCAAACACGGAGATAATCACCGTTGTTTCAATGCCCTCGACTATGAGTCTCCAGCGGTTTTCGCGGATGAAGGTCTTTTCGAAGCTCTCTACTACAGAAGCCCAAAAGCTCTTTCCTTCTTCTTTCTGATAGCTGTCTGCCTTTACCATAATTGCCGTTTCTGACAGGAGATACCCGTCGGAGAATTCAAGCTTTTCCCGCCTTTCCGGTGTGGCATTCATGTCCGCTATGATGCAATCGATGTCTCCGCTCTCGGCAGCAGCGACGATTCCGCCATAATCATATATCGAGATTTCCACATCGGCACCCAGCCAATAGGCAAAACGATAGATCAATTCTATATCATATCCCGTGATTGTTGTTCCCTCGTAGTAGCTGAAAGGCTGCACCACGCCTGTGGTGCCCACCCGCAGATGGTACCTCGGATTTTCGGCAGCCGGGATGTCCGGCATTTGATCATCCGCCGTGCTCACCCAGCGGTTATACATATCGTCCAGAGTTCCGTCCTCCCGAAGCTCTGCTAAAAATTGATTGATCTTTTGCGTCAAATTCGGGATCTTTGTTTTGGGAGAAATCGCCACTGCGATGTCCATATCCTCTCCCAGACTTTCATCCAGGAGTTTGACGCCGTCCAGTCCTCCGGCAATGGCAAATTCCATCATGATGCGGTCGTAGGCAAAGGCATCCAGCTTTCCCTGCTGAACGGCAGTATAGGCGGTCACATTATCGCTAAAAAGCTGCATATTTGCCTCAGGCAGAAATTCCTCCACCGCGAACATACTGGCGCCGCCCTCTGCAGCCCCCACCACGCAGTCCTTGTCATTGAGCTCGTCGATAGATGTGATAGTCTGCTGCCCATTTGAAGAACATCCGCATAGAAGAATCAATATGAGACACAGAAAAATCAGCTTTTGTTTTTTCATAGTTTTTCCTTCCTTTTTTCTTCCTTTTTCCTTCCTTCTCGGTATCAAACAGATATTGTATCTTAAAATATCATATTATATCCGCTTGCTCGTGTCAATTGCTGTTTTGGTTTTGGCGGGTTTTGAGGCGGTCTAAGGAAAAAATCTTTAATTTGGATTTTCATAGGCAAATTTGCTTTGATTTTTGATTTATGCTACAATGAAAGCAGAGGTAATTATGTACGAACATGAAAAAGATGAGAAATACAAAAAGATCTAAAAATTCTAAAAATTCCAGGAAGCCGCCGATCATACTCTCAATCCTACTTGCTACCGGAATTTTGATTTCCGGCTACGGGCTTGAATTCGATTCGCTGGACTTTGAAATTCCAAGCCTTGCGCCGAGCCAATCGCAAAGTCAGACAGCAAGCCAAGCCCCGGGTGAGGAAGCGCAAGAACGCCTTTCGCTGTCCGAAATCCCTGAATTTTCGGGCTCGCCATATATCGAAATTAACGATAACGAGCCGTTTTTTGAGGAAAGAGATTTTACCGAGGAGTCCTTTGAAGCTTATAGCGAGCTTGACAGCCTCGGAAGATGCGGTGTTGCCACGGCTTGTGTCGGCGTGGATCTCATGCCTACCGAGGAACGGGGCAGCATCGGTATGATAAAGCCTACGGGCTGGCATACGGTGAAATACGACTGCGTTTCCGGCAAATATCTTTACAACCGCTGCCATCTTATCGGCTACCTTCTCACCGGCGAAAATGCCAACGAAAGGAATCTGATTACCGGAACGCGCTATATGAATGTCGAGGGAATGCTGCCCTTCGAAACCATGGTCGCAGGCTATGTAGAAGAAACCGAAAACCATGTGCTTTACAGGGTTACGCCGATTTTTGACGGGCAAAATCTTTTGGCAAATGGCGTTGAAATCGAGGCTTATTCTGTGGAAGACGACGGCTATGGCATCTGCTTCAATGTCTTTGTCTACAACGCCCAGCCCCAGATCGAAATCAATTATGCAACCGGAGAAAGCCGTCTGGCGGCGAGTTAAAACAGCTGCGCAATTTTTGAATAATTGTTGCATCGTAAAAAAATCGCAGGCTCCGCCGGTTTTCCAGCAGATTCTGCGATTTCCCGTTTTTATTTCATGAACTTTACGGTCTGATAATGGCTCTTGTGATCTTCTTGTCCGCAGAGAGCTGAAGCGCCTTCCCGGAAATTCGCAAATCCCCTACTTATTCTGCACCTTACCACACGGCGATGCGTTCCTCCGGTGCAAGGTACATGCCGTCGCCAGGCCGAATGTCATACGTTTCGTAAAATTCCTCAAACTGCTGCGAGGAGTTCTACATGGAAAGGCAGGCGTAATTCTGTCTTTCCAAAAAATATATTTAAAAAATGCGTCCATTTACTTGACTATGCTGCAATCACAGTGTCTTTGCCAATTCGTTGCCTTGCTCTGCATATCATCCAGAAGATTCCCCGCATGATCATCTGCATACACTGCAGTCTCGCCAGCTTCCAACTTCTTTACAAGATCAGTTAATTCTTCGTGCATATCTTCATCAATAGTATCTTGATCATGCTGCTAGGTGTCTGGGATGTTATTTTTTATACGGAGCTGATGGAAGCGGCGCCGCTGCTTTCAGTTTCCTTTGTCCGTCCGAAAGGACATAGTCGAATGCTTCCCATGCTTCTTTTTCTTCAAAGGTATAACTGCCTCCCTCAAATCCGAAGCCGTCCTCCGCAGGATCGTGGATCTGCGTCCAATGATCTCTTTGGCGGAAATCGCATTTGCCAAGATACCGCAAACTTGTAAACGAATCATACCCGCTTTCCGAGTAAGCCAGATACACCTCACCTGTTTTCCAGTCCTCCGCAAAGCAGATCACTTTGAGCCGCGGATATTCTGTTAAGACCTGCCTTATCAGACGATTGCAGCACGCAAGCTGGCCCACCTCTTTGCGGATCTTCCGCTTTGAATCGCTGAGCTTTCTGTCTGCTTTCAGCAGGACCTTGTACTTCTCGGTTCCGCACTGGATCTCTGCAAAGCGCGGATTCAAATACAATTTATGCCAAATTGTTTCAATGTCATCCGCCAGGCCACGCAGGACCACTCCAGAAAAATAGGTGATCCGCTCCATGGTTTCTCCTATTTGCGGATCGACTTCTTTGCGCGTAAACACTTCCGTACCCATTTTTTGTGCCAGTTCTTCGATCTGCAGGATGCTGCGTTCTCTTTTTTCTGCCAAGGAATCCGTGATCGCGAGAACACGCGGCATTTTCTTTATCGGTTCTGGAGCTTCCTTTTCAGAAATGCGCTTCATACCCATAATCCTGCCGTCGCTGCCGTTGCTGACTGTAACTGCATCTCCGATCTCCAGATCTTCCATTTCAGAGATACAGCGGAATGCATACTGGGCTTTTCCTACGATCGTACAG
>CAVGEP010000082.1:0-6928 GCA_963628105.1 Alistipes communis | reverse complement strand
AAACTTTGAGGAGGTGTCTGCTATGATCGGAACCATTTACAATACAGCCATGATCATCGTCGGGAGCGTCGTGGGAAGCCTGATGAAAAAGGGCCTAAAAGAAAAACAGCAGCAAGTCCTTTTCGATGCGATGGGACTTGCCGCCTGCGGTATCGGTATTAATTCAATTGTAAACAATATGCCAAACAGCGATTTTCCGGTGCTTTTCATCGTGAGCCTGGCGCTGGGCAGCGTTATCGGCACAAGCCTTGATATCGACCGTAAATTCCAGAGCATCGTGGATCGCAAGGGGGGAGAGGGCCTCGGTCAGGGGCTTTCCACCGCGATACTTCTCTTTTGCATCGGAACCCTTTCGATACTTGGCCCGATTCAGAGCGCCATTTACGGGGACGAAACCTTCCTCTTTACCAACGGAACCCTGGATCTTGTAACTTCCATGGTTCTTGCTTCCACCTACGGCATTGGGATTGCGGCAGCCGCAGTGGTTCTCTTTCTGTGGCAGGGAGGAATCTATCTCGGAGCAGGGTTTCTTGCGGATTTTATCTCCGATCCTTTTATGACGGAGCTTTCGATTGTAGGCGGTTTTCTGATTGCCGCTTCCGGAGTTTCGATCCTCAAAATCAAGGATTTTAAGACCATGAACCTGCTTCCGTGCCTGCTGGTTCCGGTGCTGTTTTTTGCCATAAAAAGTTTTTTCTGATTCAGATCAAACTTCTTACCCGGGGGTTCAGAATCTTGATATACATTCCCTTCATGCCCAGGGACTTCGTTTCGAGAATCCCCGCGCTCTCCAATTTTTTCAGTGCGCTTACGATTACCGAGTTGGTGAGCCCGTACTTTGCCGCAATCTTGCTGGCGATAATATTGCCTTCGTCCTCTGTCATTTCCGACATTATCTTTTCCAGCGCGTCCTTTTCGGAATTTGACAGGGTGTAAAGCGCCATTTTTACTGCGGTTTCCAAAGCCTGCTCCCGCTCCGCTCTGAGCCTTTCGATTCGCCGGATTTCAAGGCCCACAACCGCCGCGCCGTACTCCGCAAGGACGATTTCCTCCTCAGTAAAGGGCTCGTCGTATCTTGCAAGGAGTATGGTTCCCATACGCTCGCCGCCGCAAACCGATGGCACCAGCGTGTGATATTTGTCCGTCATTTTATAATTTTCGCCGAACATGGATTTCAGCCTGTCCCCGATCATATTGGCGCAGGTATCATTGATTTTCAGCATATTTAAATTATCGCTTTCGGGTATTTTTTCCACTCCCGGCGCTTCCTCAAATGTCGAAGTGTCGGAGGCTTTCGTGTACGCCGCCCCCAACACAATACCGTTTCTGTCAAAGACATAAAAATTTGCGTTTACGATTTTGCTGAGACTTACGCAAAGCTCGCCGTAGGAAAGTCTTCCCGTGGTGCTCTCGCAAAGGACCCAGTTGAGGCGCCTGATCTTTTCTAAAAATTCGCTTTTCATTATAAAATATATTTATCCAAATCTTCTGCGTGGATCGTCTCTTGGAATTTGTCCTCCACATACTTCCGGTCGATGACGATTTTTTCCTCTTCCATTTCCGGAATGTTGAAGGAAATATCTTCGAGAAGTTTTTCCAGCACCGTGTGAAGCCGTCTTGCACCGATATTTTCCGTCTGCTCGTTCATCACATAGGAAATCGTCGCGATCTGATCGATGGCATCCTCCGTAAATTCCACCTCGATACCCTCGGTTTCAAGCAGCGCCTTGTGCTGCTTGATCAGAGCATTCTCAGGCTTTGTCAGGATTTCAACGAAGTCCTCTTTTGTAAGGCTGTCCAGCGTCACCCGAATCGGAAAACGCCCCTGAAGCTCCGGAATCAAATCCGTTGGCTTTGCGGTGTGGAAAGCGCCGGCACCGATGAACAGGATATGATCCGTGCGAACCGGGCCGTATTTCGTGTTGATAACGCTGCCTTCTACGATAGGCAAAATATCTCTCTGTACGCCTTCTCTGGAAACATCCGCCCCGGAAGTCATCCTGGAGCCGGAAGCAATCTTGTCGATTTCGTCTATAAAGATTATGCCGTTCTGCTCGGCATTTGCAATGGCCTCGTCCGTCACTAAATCCATGTCGATGAGCTTCTGTGCCTCCTGCTCCCGAAGAATCTTTCTGGCATCCTTGACCTTGCAGTTCTTTTTCTTGGTTCTCTCAGGCATCATGTCTCCGAAAATGTTTCCGATGGCGATGCTCATGCCCTCGTTGCTCATGTCAAGCTGATTTCCCTTCGGAGCGTCAGTCACTTCAATTTCCACATACTGCTCCTCGAGAAGCCCCTGTCTGAGCTGTTCTCTTACCTGCTGCCTTGCCATTTCTACGCTGTTATCCTCCGGCTGGGATTCTTCCTTTGCCGCCTGACTGTCCAGATACTGCTGCTTTTGGCTGGTGTATCCGCCGCTGTTCATGATGAAATCAAATGGATTCTTCGGCTGTCCCGGTTTTTTCTTGTTCTTGCCCGGAATGATGGCTTCTACCAGCTTTTCCTCTACGATTTTGTCAGCCACAGAATATTTTTCTTCCAGCTTGCTCTGTTTGGTTACCCGCATGGAGGCTTCCACCAAATCCCTTACCATGGAGTCTACATCTCTTCCCACATAGCCCACTTCGGTGAATTTTGTTGCCTCAACCTTGACAAAAGGAGCGTCCATAAGCTTTGCAAGTCTTCTTGCGATTTCGGTTTTGCCGCAGCCCGTAGGCCCCATCATCAGGATGTTTTTCGGCGTGATTTCCTCCCGCATTTCCTCGGAAAGCAGGCTTCTTCTGTATCTGTTTCTGAGGGCGATCGCCACCGATTTTTTCGCTTCGTCCTGGCCGATTATATATTTGTCAAGCTCGCTGACGATTTCCTTGGGAGTCATACTATATAATTTACTTGCCATTTTTTATCCCCCTTATAACTTTTCGATCGAGATGTTGCTGTTTGTGTAAACGCAAATGGAACTTGCGATTTTAAGCGACTCCCGCACGATTGCCTCCGCGTCCATATCCGTGTTGTTAAACAAAGCGTTTGCCGCAGAATAGGCAAAATTGCCGCCGGAGCCGATAGCCACGAAATCCTGGTCAGGCTCGATGACCTCTCCATTTCCGGAAATAACCAGCATATTGTCCCTGTCTGCCACTATCATCAGGGCTTCAAGGCTTCTCATTCCTTTGTCGGAGCGCCAGATCTGCGCCAGATCCACCGCCGCCCTCTTCAGATTTCCGGAATGTTCGTCCAGCTTCTTTTCGAACTTGTCCGTAAGGGCAAAGGCGTCCGCAACGGAGCCTGCAAAGCCGGTTACTACCGTATTCTTATATATTTTCCTCACTTTTTTTGCGCCGTTTTTCATGATGGTATGTTCACCCATGGTAACCTGTCCGTCGCCGCCGATACAGATATCATCGGGGCTGCGTCTTACCGCGCAAATTGTGGTTGCATGAAATTCTATCATCTGCTTACCTCCCATATTACTCTTTATATCCACATTTAGCATTTGAACATGCATATTTCGTGGTTTTTGTGTGTTTTTCAAGTAAAAGTTCGCCGCATTCCGGGCATTTCTTGTTTGTCGGCTTATCCCAAAAGGCTCTCGTGCATTCCGGATATCCGCTGCACCCGTAGAAAATCTTTCCGGATTTACCTCTCCTTGCGATTATATCCTTGCCGCAGTCGGGGCATTTTACGCCGATGGATTTTACGATAGGCTTGGTGTTCTTGCACTCCGGATAGCCTGTGCAAGCAAGGAATTCCCCGTACCTTCCGGTTTTTATCGCCATAGGGCGTCCGCATTTTTCGCAAACCTCATCTGTGATTCTCGGAGGTATTTCCACCTTCTTTATTTCCTTGTCTGCAATGTCCAGTTCCTCCTTGAATGGGCCGTAGAAATCCCTTATGATTTCTTTCCAATCCGTGTCTTTGGCTTCCACATCGTCCAGCTTATCTTCCATATCTGCGGTAAATCCTGCATCCACGATTTCTTTGAAATACTTTTCCATCAGTTCCGTCACCATGAATCCCAAGTCTGTTGGAATCAGTGTCTTCTTCTCACGTGTGATATACTTTCGGTCAAGAATCGTCGCGATGATCGGCGCGTAGGTGCTGGGTCTTCCGATGTTCTTTTCTTCTAGCTCTTTGACAAGGCTGGCTTCTGTGAATCTCGACGGCGGCTCGGTAAATTTCTGTTCCCCCTCAGCCTTTTGGGCTTTCAGTTCCTCTCCCTCGTCTATCTCCGGCAGCAGTTTATCCTTGTCCTCCTCCAGATTCGGCGAGTAAATCCTCTGATATCCGTCGAAAATGAGTTTTGAACCGGATGCCTTCAGCAGATAATCGCCGTTTTCTATATTTACCTGCATTCCGTCGAAGATGGCCGGTGCCATCTGGCTTGCAAGAAATCTTGTCCAAATCAGCTTATATAGGCTGTACTGGTCTTTTGTAAGGGAGTCCTTGATCTTCTCCGGATCCATTGTGACATTACTCGGTCTTATGGCCTCGTGGGCATCCTGTATGTCCTTTTTCTTGTTGGTATATACGTTGTTTGCGGAATATTTGCTTCCGAAGTTGTCTTCGATATACTGTTTCGCCGCCAGCTTGGCTTCCGCGGAAATCCTTACGGAGTCTGTTCTGATGTAGGTCACAAGACCCACCGTGCCCTGACCCTTTACTTCCACGCCCTCATAGAGCTGCTGGGAAACCATCATGGTTTTTTTCGTGGTAAAGCCCAGCTTGTTGGCAGCATCCTGCTGCAGGCTGCTGGTGGTAAATGGTGCGAAAGGCTTGCGGCTACGCTGCTTTTTGGTGATTTCTGCGGCAATATACTTGCCGGCTTCCAGGTCGGAAAGCACCTGATCCGCTTCCTCCTTGCTGCCGATTTCGATCTTCTTTCCCTTGTACTCGGCAAGTTTTGCGGTGAACAGCTTTTCCTTCTTAAAATCTACATTTATATTCCAATATTCCTTTGGCACGAAGGCCTTGATTTCTTTTTCTCGATCGCAAATAATCTTCAGCGCCGCCGACTGTACCCTGCCTGCGCTGAGGCCCCTGCTGACCTTTCGCCACAAAAGCGGGCTGATCTGGTATCCCACGAGCCTGTCGAGAACTCGCCTTGCCTGCTGAGCGTCAACAAGCCTAAGGTCGATTGCTCTCGGATTTTTGACTGCATTTTTGATTGCGTCCTTGGTTATTTCGTGAAATTCTATCCTGCATGGGCTGTTTTCATCGAGCCCCAGCAGGTAAGCAAGATGCCAGGATATTGCCTCTCCTTCGCGGTCCGGGTCGGTTGCCAGATAGACTTTTTTTGCCGCCTTGGCTTCTTTTCTCAATTCCTTGATCAAATCGCCCTTGCCCCTGATGGGAATATAGTTCGGCTCGAAATCATTTTCTATGTCGATACCAAGCTTGCTCTTGGGCAGATCCCGAATATGTCCTACTGATGCGATTACCTTATATGATGATCCTAAATATTTACCTATGGTCTTCGCCTTTGACGGCGATTCTACGATGACGAGTGTCTTTCCACTCGCTGTACTTTTTGTCTGCTTCTTGGCAGTTTTCTTTGCGGTTGCCATTTTTCCTCCAAAATTTCGTTCTTATAAAAACATATAATAGTATGAATTTTAAAATTTTGCAACAAAAATTTTTCCGAGGTTATAATTTACCAGCCCCTTTATCTCCAAAATCCCGACTATTCCAACGATAAATGAGGCATCTTTTTTTAATTTTTGACAAAGGAAGTCAACGGTGGTCTCCCCGTTTTGCTTGACGGCAACATATACCTGTGCCTCGTCCTTCCCAAGCTCCGCAAGCTCCTCCGGCATGCTCTTCGGACAAATTCCGATCTCCGTAAATATGTCATCGATAACGGCAATGGCCCTCGCACCGTCCATCAGAAGCTTATTGCTCCCGAGGCTATAGGTATTTGTGATGTTCCCCGGAACGCAAAAGACCTCCCGTCCCTGAGTCGCAGCAATTTCGGCCGTTATGAGGGCCCCGCTGTTTGTCCCGGCCTCTGTAAGCACCACGGCCTCCGAGAGACCGGAAATTATCCTGTTGCGGCGAGGAAACATATATGGGAGTGCCTGTGTTCCGGGTTCTGTTTCTGAAATCACAAGGCCCTTTTGCTTGATTTCTTCGTATATTTGGGAATTACCCGGCGGATAGCAGATGTCGACACCGCAGCCGAGGACAGCTATAGTCTGTCCGCCATTTCGCAGCGCTCCAAGGTGCGCAAAGGAGTCTATTCCGCGAGCCATACCGCTTACCGTAACTATATCATTTTGTGCGGCGACGGCGCCTATTCTCATGGCGACCTGCCTGCCGTATTCGCTGCATTTTCTGGAGCCTACTACGGCAATACATCTCCTTTGGAGCAAATCAATATTCCCGATACAATACAGCTTTTCCGGTGAGTCCGGGAGTATCGCCAGATGCTCCGGATATTCGGAATCTCCTTTTTTTATAACAATTATATTGTTTCTTTCGCTCATGATTATTTCCCTTATTTGCCTGTTTTCCTAAATTCACCAAATTCTCCGAGTTTTTCGATTCTCTCATCTGAATTTTTCGATTCTCTCATCTGAATTTTTCGATTCTCTCTTCCGAATTTTTCGATTCTCTCATATCAAAAATTTGTATATCCAAAAGCTGACGACAGATGAGAAATTCCGATATCCTTGCAGCCTGCAACATCGGCAATGGTTCTTGCAGTCTTGAGGATTTTGTGGTATCTGCGCGGACTGAGATGATGTTTCTCATAGATTTGCCGCATGAAATCCGCTTCCTTTGCTCCGAGCTCACAAAATTCTTTCAATTCGCCTTCTTGCATTCGTGCATTTAGGCTTATTTTCCTGCCCTTGAAGCGTTCCATTTGGATTTGGCGTGCCATCCTCACGCGCTCTGCCATCTCCGCGCTGGATTCTGATGAGGCTGAGGT
>CAVGEP010000081.1:4527-6942 GCA_963628105.1 Alistipes communis | reverse complement strand
GTACACCCGCCGAGACGGAGAAAGCCGTCAATGACTTCCTGCGATACTGCGAAATTCTGTTTGACCAGCTCAGGTTTCTCTATCACCGTTGTTTTTGCAAGTGTTTCCGGCATCGGTTCATCCAGATAGTTATTGTCCTTGATAAGTGCTTCGATCAGCTCCCGCGTCGTCTGCCATGAGAATGACATTTCTGCTTTCGGGTTCAGAAACGTCCCCTCAAACAGATGCAAGCCATCATCAAACAGGCTGCTGTATCCGATATATTCGGTGTGAGCTTCATCCTTGTAAATGGATACGGTCATCGGCTTATAGCACTCACGGATATACTGATTTTTACGCTCCTCATTCTTTTCCTGAGACAGAAAAAGCACGATGTCCTGCTTGCTGTGGGCAAGCTCGTCACCGTGCTTCAATATTTTAATGAGATCGTCGCCGTCAAGATAGTTGCGGGGCTGTTTTCTGTTTAAGTGTATATCAGGTCGCTCAGAACCGTCTCCTCCGCCGATGCTTTGATGCTGTTCATCTCCTGCACCCAAAGCATCGGATTTTCCGCTTTCATCTGCTCGTTCACCCCACGGCTCTCTGCCATCTGCTTCATAAGGCGCGAAAGCATCATCTTCGCCGTCTGCTCGATCTCGTGCAGATGGCTGTTCAGCCGGCACTGCGTCAGCAGCGTTGTGTAAGTTCCCTTCCTGTGCTCCTTCAGGTATCGAAGCCGCAGGTCGCCGTACTTGCCGATTGGGTAATGCGTCTGCTCCGGCAGTTTCAGATCGGGATACAGCATCCCGTTCTGTGCCTTGTGGTAGGTCAGATTCAATCCGTCCATATTCTTTTTCCTCCTGTCTGTGGTTTTGTTTTTCGGTTTCAGTCTTATTGTATTCGTTTTCTTTCTTTTCGTCAAATGTGCGATTTTCTTTCTCGCAGTTTTTGACCGTGCGCTCAATCTCCCGCAGGCATACCTCGGAAATATCCCGTGTGGCATTGCCGAGCAGATTGATGGTTTCGGCAGTGTTATAGAAGCGGAGGTCATCAAACGCATCGAAATCCAAAAACATATCGCTGTCCTCACCGATGCGCGTCAACACCGTGTATGCTACGCTGGATATGAGGATGGATCGGAGTCCGACCTTCAGATTGTCCTCGTCCATCCCCTGCAAGGCACTGTTTTCTGTCAGGTGGGAAAGGTCGGAGAGGTAGTCGGTCATGTTATCCTCAACCGCATTTTGGCACGCGGAAATCACCGACGCGACAAAACTGCTGTCATCCTCCAATTCTCCGAACCGATTCTCCAGCGCTTCGGTCACATCGTCGTGATACCCGTCCCGCACCTGCCACAGCTTCAGTTCCTCCCCGTGCCGCCCGTGGGTATCCGCCACATCAAAGACATAGCGGATACCGGTATAACTGCCCTTATCCTTGATCAGGGCAATTCCTTTGGCATGGCGGTTGACCCAACGGTCAAACACCTTATTCCAAAGTTCAAGTTCTGCACACGCCCGCGCATGAGGGCGCTGTGACCAGATGAGCACCTGATCGGGGAACGAATACTTGTACTGAAATGCCGCTGTCCGCAGGAAACTGCACCACACCTCCCTCGAATAGGTCAGCGTGGCAAGCTGCGTCTGATAGACTTCCTGCAAAAGATCAATTTTTCTCGGCATACAGTTACCTTCCTTCGTCTCGTATTTTCTCTTTTTCCGGTGCAAAGCGATACACCTTTTCGGGCAGTTCCCAACCGTAGACCTTTGCCACTCTGTCCACAAGCTTTTCGGTCACACGGTCGATGTCCTTCTGCGTGGCAGTACCGTCATAGAGCTTTGCTTCCAGATCGTCAATATCGTCATTTGTCGCGCTGTCCTTGATTTTGCGGTAAACATAGTGGTTTGTTCCGTCATGGTGCGCCTGACTTCCGCAAAACTCACCGTTCCGGTCAACATACCACTCCGCGCTGTCATATCGGTAGTCAAGACAGTCCGAAAGGTCGGCATCGGCTTTTTCCCTGTACCCTTGATGTCGCCCGTTCCAAAGACCGAGGTCGGCAATAATAAGCAAGCTGCCGCCGATGGGCTGTTTGAGATTGCCGCGCTCATCACCAAGATAATCCGCATTGAGTTCCAGCATCTTTTCATACAGTCCATCTTCGTCAAGTTCCGGGTACTCCTCCCGTAAATCGTCCCGCCAATCGTCCAAATCCAGATCCATATCCGACCAGACCTCGTGTTTTTCGGGACTTTCATAATACTTGGCTCCGATGCGCTCCATCGTCTCGGCAAACTCGCAGATATGCCATGCGCGACCGTCCGCCGTGCAGAAATGGTAAGGATCAAGAAAACGGCACTGATACGCTTTGATTCTGCCGTCCCCAAACTTGATCTCTACATACCCACAGTCCGGAATTTTGAAAAGCAGATCATA
>CAVGEP010000081.1:3613-4517 GCA_963628105.1 Alistipes communis | reverse complement strand
TAGTTTGATTTGATGAAGCGGATCTCTTTCGGCTGACCGATGGTTCTCTCGTCATTTACGGTCATAACGCCGCACTGATTTCCGAAAATATATTCCATCAGCGTTCCTCCCGGCTTCTGCGTTTTTTCTGAGCAATTTTTCTTTGCTCAGCAGCCATCCGATTATTTACTGCCTGTAAATAATCCTGATGCCAGGTTGCTACCACACGGTCGATGATGGCGCTATATTCGCCGTCTTTATAATACTGATTAACAGGGGCTTGTGTCAGCCCCTTGTCCAAGAGTTCACGGATCGCAACCGCAGAATCGCAATCTTCCTCAAAGCACAGATATTGTCCTTCAACAAATCCGACTTCCTGTGCCTCTTTCGACAAGTATTCATCTGCAAGTTGACAGAGAATCATGACACCGCCATGCCGTGCCGTCTGCACTTCAAATGCCCCATAGCACAGCATTCTACAGTGGTCTACCGATCCCCATGGTGAATACGAAGGTTCTATCATCAGCGTTCCTCCCCGTGTTTTTCTCTCTGCTTTGGAGCTTCCGGCATGGAAAGCACATGAATTTTCCCGTTGATACGCAGTATCATTTCAGGGTTCTTAAGTTTTTCCATATACTTTTTCAGCATTGCCTCATTCAGACTGCAAAAATTTGATTCTCCCAATCCGACAACAATAAAGGTGCCGGCAACAATGTCAATGATCTCACCATCATCGTTACGAATCGCACGGTTCAGCGGCAGCCCCTCCAGCTTGCTTTCTTCGTTGCAAATATACGCAACCGGATCGATTTCACTCGGATATGTGGCTTTTATATCCCCATCCACCTCTCGCTGAAGCGACTCCACTCCGGAATCAATTTCCTTGACATACGGCTTCTTTTCCGGTTCGACAATCAATACCCGG
>CAVGEP010000081.1:0-3603 GCA_963628105.1 Alistipes communis | reverse complement strand
TTTCTGCTTTATCGGGGTCAAAATCAATTTTTTCAAACCCGATACTGTCGCAAAAATAAAAGCCGGGTTCTACCGAATCCGACTCAATAACCTCCACCACATCCGATACTGAAAGCGACCTCGCTTTATAATCGTCAGGCTTGTCGATATTGAACTTTTCATACACATCTTCAAGCGATGTGCCGTCAACCTCCGCCTCGTATACTTTGTCATAGATTTCGGGGCAAATATCTTTACTGCCCCGACGCCTTTCCATGCTGTTCAGTCCCACAAAGGCAATACGCTCACTGTCCCTGTCGGAATTTATCTGGTATATTGCTATTTTCATTTTACTTTGTTCCTTTGCTTCATAATTTCTCGGATCAGCCCCCGGCACACGCCAGCCGAACATACTGCCCGCTTCCATTGCCATCCTCTGTGCTTCTGTAACACCGATTGATTCGTTCATCCCTTCCACTGTGCTTTCTTCCGGCAAGGTAATCGGATAATACCCTTTTTCCGCATAGCGGATCAGAATCGGTTCTCCCGTACTTGCAAGTCTGGAATAGCAGTGCTCCGGCAGTTTCTTTTCCTTTGCAAGAAACTCCATCAGATGGATTTTATCGTAAGCGTAAATATAGCACTCATAGTCACCTGCCCCCGGCGTACAGCGGATATAATATGCGTACCTGTCCGACAGAACCCGGAAGCCCCAACAATCCTCCGTATAGGAATGACTGTTCCGGCATTCGTCTTTTCCGTAGCAGAATTTACGCATTTCGGTTCTGCTTTTCAACACTCCCGTGCGGAGGTCGTCGATAAACATATCGAAGCTCTCTTTGAAGTAGCTGTCATTTTCCCCGCTGTTTGCATGGTCGAACCATGTACAGTTGAATTCCTCGCCGCTTCTGCCGAAATCTATGCGGAGATGCCCGATGGTTCCGAGTGCCTCATCCCGTTCTCTGTCAGAGTAAAACAGAAGCTCCTCGGCTTCCGTTTCTACTGCTTCCGGTTTGTTTTTCATTTTCGTCTCTCCTTTGCCCACTCCGCGTCTGTGCGGAAGTACCCGTTTTCATCGTAATTGCGCGGATCTGCGGCCGGGGTATCCCAGCCGTAGATCACACCTCCTTCCATTGCCGCCTGTTGCGCTTTCGTCACCTTGAGCGTCTTGTTTTGTTCGGCGGCATACCGTCTGTTTTCCTCGCGGTTTTGTCCGTATTGCGGAAAGCCCTCAAAGCAGTTATCTCCGTAACGGATGCGCATCCGCTCTCCGCTGTATGGCGTTACACCGTAGCAGGCTTCGGGCAGTCCGACTTCCTTTGCAAGCGCTGTCATCAGCCTGATACGGTCATAGGCATAGATTGCAAACGGCTTCATTGCGTTCCAGGGAGTACAGGCAATATACCATGCACAGCGCTCCGAAAGCACGCGAAAGCCATAGCATTCCCGACCGAAGGCATACGGAATATGGCATTGCAGTCGCTCCGAGCAGACCGCCGACATTGCCGCTGCGCTTTTCAAGAGGAAAGACGCATCCGCAGACCGCAAAAAGCACAGCAGAGTTTCATACTCATACTGTGCTTCCGCCGGAATAAGCAGTTGTCCTGCGTCAATGCTGATCTCATCTCCGGCAAATGCTCCGCGCACAAAACCGAAATACCCGCGACTTCCGTCCGCCTGTTCGGTAAACAGTCCTGTTTCCCGCCAAAGTGCGATCTTCTCAAGCTTCATGTCCGCCCTCCGCCGTTTCGTCAGTGTTGTCCACAAGATAGGAAAGCAGCTTGTTTTCTTTGACTGCCTGCATACATTCCAATACACTTGCAAGCTCAATCCGACAACTGCGGGGGAGCTTTACCGCGTCCCGAATGGTCAGCGACGCGATCTGTTTTTCATCTTTACATCCCGCCTCTACAAGACTTCGCAGGATGGACAAATGTTTTGCGTGTATCGTTGCCATTATCTTTCCTCCCCTCTTTTCTTTTCAAAATCCGTTGTCAGAAATCCGTGATGAATGTCCTCCAGCGTTTGCTTTGCAACATACGGCAGAAGCGATTCCGGCACAATCCCCATTACCTCGGAGCGCTCGATGCGCTCATACTTTCTGCGGCAGAGGTTCCATCCGTAGCAGGCACTCCCGCGGCTGTTTGCTTCCGCACCGAATCCGCCAACGATATAGTAGAGCTGATTGCCGATATTCCGGCACCCCTCACTCAGCACCTCCGGCTTTACCGCGACCGTACATTCTTTGATACTGTAATGCCAATCAATCGGTATCATGTCTTTTGGGGTAAGGCACGCGGTGTCTTTCAAACCGTCGATTTTTTGCTCATTCCTCAAAATGATGCTTTCAGCTCCGATATTCTCTCCGAAGTGCTTCAATGCTTCAAAATAATCGTCGGAGGTGATGCCCTCATACCGTCCGAACAGACCGTTATCCGTGACGATGCAGGACATATACCGCGGCTTTTCCGTATTTTCTTCATTGATTCCGAGGACAATACGCTTTCCTCCGATCCAGACCGAGGACTCAACGCCGTAGTCCTCGATCATTTCTTTTTCTATCCCATACATCACTTGTTCCCCTGATAGTAATCGTCATACACCGTGCCGTCAATGGTCAGTGTGTTAGCGTTACGGATTGCCGTAATCATGCCTGCCGGAGTCCAGATCTGTGTTGCCGTTACCGAAACGGTATAACTGCCGTTGGCTACATACACGGGAATGAAATGCACACGCTCATTTTTGTCCGCGTTGGGATTCGCAATAAACCCATAAGCACCGCCGACTTTTTCAAGGGTGCGGTACTTTTCGTTGGCTGTTGAGAAGCCGAATTCCGGGAAAGTCGCATACACTCTCTGCGCTTCCGTATAGGCATCTGTGCCGGGCATGATATAGCCGGATTTCGCAACAAGGGCGGGTTTCCAATTCAGCGTGATGCCGTACCCGGATTTCATCTTCCATGTCGCTCCGACCTTTTCCGCAGTCAAGCACCCCGAACCGGGTGTTACTGTGGGCGTTGTGTTACCAACCGTAATACCGTAGGATTTCAACGCCAATCTGCCATTCTCATATACCCACATATTCCATGTCGCCGAGCCTGCTTTTGCCGCAGGAGCCGTTGTATTGGGCGAGTATCCGGCAGGAGCATTTTTCTCAAATCTCGTGTTAGGTGTCTGCGAAGAATTGTAATCCGTCGCAACGACAGCATATTCGGTCGTGTTGTTGTCGCTGTTTTGTTCCTTATCTGCATTTTCGTGTGTGATTGTTCCTTTGCAGAAGTAAGTCGTTCCTGCACTGTTTGCGGGAATCGTCCATTTGAAATAGACAAGGTTTCTGCCGTTTGCGGGGATTACGACTTTACTCCAGGTCTGTTGGGAAACGACCTTGACCGTACCGTTTTCCAATGTGTACACAAGGAAATCGAACGACACATTATCTTCGGGAAGAATATCTGACGAACCCTCATTACCTACGAAGAAGCTCGAAATGACTTGCGATCCCTCTGTGTATTCGCCGTTTACGGATACAACAGACGTGGATGTTTCAACAACCTTTTTCACATTATAGGTTGCCGAAGTGGAGTTGTTTCCTGTGCGTGTTTCACTTTCGTGATCTGCCCAATTG
>CAVGEP010000080.1:0-6990 GCA_963628105.1 Alistipes communis | reverse complement strand
GGTGGCTCGCTCCGCAAAGACCGCAAAGGGCTATATCAAGGTAACCACAAGCCTCGACAAGAACGACAAGGCCATCATCAGCGACCTGAAAGCCGCAGGCTACACCGTGAAATACCGCTTCTACCGCTCCACAAAGAAAGCGGCAGGCTACAAGTCCGCGACAACAAAGAAAACCAGCACATACACCAACACCACCGGCAAGAGAGGCACCAAGTATTTCTACAAGGTGCAAGTGAGAGTGTATGACGCGAGCGGCAAGCTGGCAGCGAAAACTGCATTGAAACAGTGCAAATATGCAAGCAGAACTTGGACGAAAGTGAAATAGTAAATCTTCCGATTTTTATGCGGCTTTGCCGCGAACGCCCTTGGCACAAGGATGATTTAATATAGTTTCCTCGTCTATGTTCGGAAATTATAGCTTGTTTGTAAAAACGCGAGAACTCATCGGGAAACCGGTGGGTTTTCGTGTATAATGAAAGCAGAAGAAAAAGGGGCACAAATGGGAGAAGAAAAGAAAGTTTTACGAGCGATGAAACCCTCGCGCTTTTTTGCGTGCGAGAAAAGGGCTGTCATATCTTCTGCGGTATCCATGAGCCTGAATGAATCCGTTATTTACGCTTAAAATCTTATTATGCAGAAGTGCCATTTGACGACGCACTTCTTTTTTTATACTTGGAATCGCCAAACGAGCCGGAGCGCATATTGGAGAAAAGCGAGGATTTGATTCGCCTGCATAGCCACAGCTCGTGCGCAAACAGCGCCGCACGCAATGGGTGCAGCCCGGACGGAGTCGGGGAGGTGGGATTCCTGTGCAGCCGGTATGCAGCCGGCTACTCAAATAAAATTACATATTACATAAGGGCTATTTTGTCATGTCTTAAAATGCGAATAAAAGCGAACAGAAAAGTCGCAATCAGTATCGGGCTGCTGCCCACAAATTAGAAAAGTCAAGTGTGCGAATGAAAAAATCGCAGAATAGACGGAATTGATGCGAAATCGTATCTATCATAAAGGAACCGGAACCGGAACCTGAAAACAAAGTATCAAAAGTATAGTCATAACTGCAAATTAACGCAAATTGGAAAACCCATGTTCGCTTTTGGCTATACTTTTTATATTTTTTGTGGTATACTTTCTTGACGACTTTTTTACAAGGGTCGCTGAGAAAGGGAAAAAAATGGAGTTCAAACTACATTCCGAATACAAGATGATGGGAGATCAGCCGGAGGCGGTGGCGCGGCTCGCCGCAGGCATCGCCGAGGGCAGGAAATATCAGACCCTCATGGGGGTAACAGGCTCCGGCAAGACCTTTACCATGGCGAATCTGATTCAGCAGGTGCAAAAGCCCACACTGGTGATTTCCCACAACAAAACGCTGGCGGCGCAGCTTCACGGCGAGTTCAAGGAGTTCTTCCCGGAGAACGCGGTGGAGTATTTTGTCAGCTACTACGACTATTACCAGCCGGAGGCCTATGTGCCTTCCACGGACACCTATATAGAAAAGGATTCCGACATCAACGACGAAATCGAAAAGCTCAGGCACTCGGCAACGGCGGCACTGGCAGAACGCCGGGACGTAATCATCGTTGCCTCGGTTTCCTGCATTTACGGCCTTGGAAGCCCCTTCGACTACGAAAACCAGATGCTTTCTCTCCGCCCGGGCATGGAAAAGCCCCGCAAGGACATTTTGCGCAGGCTGGTGGACATTCAGTATGTCCGAAACGACATGGCATTCGAGCGGGGGAGTTTTCGCGTCCGGGGAGATGTCATCGACATCTATCCTGCAGGGGCGGAATCCGCCGTCAGAGTGGAGCTCTTTGGGGACGAGGTGGAATCCATCAAGGAAATAAACCCTGTTACAGGGGAAATCATCGGTCTGAGGAATCACATCGCCGTCTATCCGGCATCTCATTATGTGACCTCTCCGGAAAAGATGGAAAAGGCGATTGAAACCATAGACGCGGAGCTGATTGAACGAGTTCAGTGGTTCAAGGACAGGGGCAAGCTCCTGGAAGCTCAGCGAATCGAGCAGCGGACGAGATATGACCTTGAAATGCTCCGGGAGGTGGGAAGCTGCAAGGGTATCGAAAATTACTCGCGGCATCTCAACGGAATGCCCCCGGGGAGCAGACCCTACACGCTGATCGACTACTTCCCCGATGACTTTTTGATTATAATAGACGAGTCCCATGTTATGCTGCCCCAGCTTCGGGCAATGTACGCCGGGGACCGCTCCCGGAAATCTTCCTTGGTGGAATACGGCTTTCGGCTGCCATCGGCGCTGGACAACAGGCCTCTTAAATTTGAGGAATTTGACGCCCTTACCAACCAGATCGTTTTCGTCAGCGCCACCCCTGCCGCCTATGAAAAGGAGGTTTCCGGCGGTATCAACGCAGAACAGATCATCAGACCGACGGGGCTTCTGGATCCGCCGATAGAGGTTGTCCCAACGGAGGGACAAATCGACCATCTCATCGGAGAGATCAACAAGGTGACGGAGCGTGGCGAGCGGGTTCTGGTAACGACCCTGACAAAAAAGATGGCGGAAAGTTTGACGGACTACCTCAAGGGGGTAAATATAAAAGTCAGATATCTTCACTCCGAGGTGGACACGCTGGAAAGAATGGAAATTATCCGGGATCTGCGGCTGGGCGTTTTTGACGTTTTGGTAGGAATAAATCTGCTCCGTGAGGGGCTGGACATTCCGGAGGTTTCTCTTGTGGCGATTTTGGACGCGGACAAGGAGGGCTTCCTCCGAACCGAGACTTCCCTTATCCAGACCATCGGTAGAGCCGCCAGAAACGCAGATGGCAGGGTGATCATGTATGCAGACCGGATCAGCGGAGCCATGGACGCCGCGATAAAGGAAACCGAAAGGCGCCGCAAGATTCAGGACGACTACAACAAGGCAAACGGAATCACCCCGGAGTCGGTGAAGAAGTCCATCCGGGCGGTTATCGAGGCCACAAAGGTCATGGAGCCTGCGGCGGAGCTTTACGAGGGAAAGAGCCCGCTGGAACTCACAAAAAAAGAGCTGAAGGACTATCTGAAGAAATTGGACAAGGAAATGAAGCAGGCGGCCTCAGACTTGCAGTTTGAACGGGCGGCCCAGCTTCGTGACCAAATTTTCGAATACAAAGTAAGACTGTAGCTTGCAATAAGATTGCAAATCGCAAATTGCAATGAGACTACAAGTTGCAAAAGGAGAACAAATGTCAAAAGACATAATTATAAAAGGAGCAAACGAGAATAACCTGAAAAATCTCGATGTTGTGATCCCCAGAGATAAGATGGTGGTGTTCACCGGACTTTCGGGCTCCGGCAAATCATCCCTTGCCTTTGATACGATTTACGCCGAGGGGCAGCGGCGATACATGGAGAGCCTTTCCTCCTACGCGCGGCAATTCCTGGGACAGATGGAAAAGCCCGATGTGGAGTACATCGAGGGGCTTTCTCCGGCGATTTCCATCGACCAAAAGACCACAAACCGCAACCCACGCTCCACGGTAGGCACTGTGACGGAAATTCACGACTACCTTAGGCTTCTTTATGCCCGAATCGGAAAACCCCACTGCCCGGTGTGCGGAAAACCCATCGCCAGCCAGTCGGTAGACCAGATGGTGGATTCCATCATGGAATTTGAAGAGGGCACGAAACTCATGATTCTCGCTCCGGTGGTTCGTCAGCGCAAGGGAACCCACGAGAAGATAATAGAAAGAATCCGCAAGGAGGGTTTTACGAGGGTTCGCCTTGACGGGGAGATTTACCTGCTGGACGAGGACGAAATCAAGCTGGAAAAGACCTTTAAGCATACCATAGAAATCGTAGTGGACAGAATTGTGGTAAAGCCGGGCCAGGAAAGCAGAATCGCAGAGGCCTGCGAGCTTGCAATCGCCCAGGGCGACGGTCTTGTGGAGGTAATCGGGGATTTTTATGACCGGCACTACGAAAAGACCTTCAGTACGAAGCTTGCCTGTCCGGAGCACGGCGTCAGCGTGGAGGAACTGGAACCGAGAATGTTTTCCTTCAACGCGCCTTTCGGGGCCTGTCCCCACTGCAACGGACTGGGATTTACCCAGAAACTCGATCCGAAACTTTTGATTGACGAAAGCGTAAGCATAGACCAGGGAGCGCTTCAGCCGATTTTCGGCACCATGGAGTTTAGCGGCTTTTATCGCCAGCTTGTGGATGCCCTTATCAAGGTTCACGGTGTGGATTCCTCAAAGCCACTTTGCGAATTGCCGGAATCCTTCAAAAAGGAACTTTATTACGGAACCGGGGACAAACACTTGGTGTACGATTATGTGAGCCGAAGCACCGGAAGCGTTTCCCATCAGGACAGGCCTTTTGAAGGGGCAATCGTTAACATCGAGCGCAGGTACAGAGAAACCACCTCGGACTATTTTAAGGAAAAAATGGCGCGGTACATGGTAGTCCGCCAGTGCCCGGAGTGTGGGGGCAGGAGGCTCAAACCTGAGATTTTGGCGGTTACGGTGGGGGACAAAAACATCGCCCAGTTGTCGGAACTGTCCATAAAGGAAGCACTGGAATTTATAGAGGGACTGAAACTTTCCGAAAAAGATGAAAAAATCGCTTATCAGATTTTGAAGGAGATAAAAGCAAGACTTAATTTCCTGGTAGATGTGGGGCTTGACTACCTCACCCTCAGCCGAACTGCCTCTACCCTTTCCGGCGGAGAGTCACAGAGGATCAGGCTTGCCACCCAGATAGGTTCCGGCCTTGTGGGGGTGCTGTATATCCTTGACGAGCCCAGTATCGGGCTTCATCAGAAAGATAACGAGAAACTTTTGCAGACCCTAAGGCATCTGACGGACATCGGCAACACTCTGATTGTGGTGGAGCATGACGAGGACACCATGTACGCGGCGGATCATATCATCGACATAGGCCCGGGAGCCGGCATAAACGGCGGCGAACTGGTGGCACAGGGAACGGTGGAGGACATAAAGGCTTGCAAGGAGTCCCTGACGGGGCAGTACCTTTCCGGGGCGAAGAAAATTTTTGTGCCGGAGAAAAGGCGCGAGGGTAACGGCGAAAAGCTTATAATCAAGGGCGCGAGAGAAAACAACCTGAAAAACATCGATGTGGAAATCCCCCTGGGGAAATTCGTTTGCGTCACGGGGGTTTCCGGCTCCGGAAAGAGCAGCTTGATCAACGAAATCCTTTATAAAGGCGCGGCGAGGGTGACCAACAGGTTGCAGGAGGAACCGGGGGATTTTGATGAAATCCTCGGACTGGAAAATATCGACAAGGTCATCGACATCGACCAGTCCCCCATCGGCAAGACTCCCCGTTCAAACCCGGCGACCTATACGGGAATGTTCAACCATATTCGGGATTTGTTTGCCAGCCTTCCCGAGGCAAAGCTTCGGGGCTACCAAAAAGGACGCTTCAGCTTTAATGTGAAAGGAGGCAGATGCGAGGCCTGCGGGGGCGATGGGATTATATGCATCGAAATGCACTTTCTGCCTGATGTGTACGTGCCTTGCGAGGTCTGCAAGGGCAAAAGATACAACCGGGAAACCCTGGAAGTCAAATATAAAGGAAAAAGTATCTTCGATGTACTTGACATGAGCGTCAAAGAGGGAGTAGAATTTTTCCGTAACCTGCCGTCAATTGCAAGGCATCTCAACACCCTTGACGAGGTGGGGCTTGGCTATATAAAACTGGGACAGCCCTCCACACAGCTTTCCGGGGGAGAGGCCCAGAGAGTCAAATTAGCTTCGGAGCTGACAAAGCGAAGTACGGGAAAGACCTTGTATATTCTGGACGAGCCGACTACGGGGCTTCATTTTGCAGATGTGGACAAGCTGCTTGCGGTACTTGACAGGCTTGTGGACGCGGGAAACACCGTGGTGGTTATAGAACACAACCTTGATGTAATAAAGCGTGCAGACCATATTATCGATCTCGGTCCCGACGGAGGAAGCCGCGGGGGAAGGATTGTTGTAACGGGAACGCCGGAGGAAGTGGCTGACTGCAGTGAATCATACACGGGACAATTTTTGAAAAAGTTATTGCATGACAAACGGTGACGAAAGATAGGAAACACACGGAGGAAATCCAAAATGAAAGAAAAAATGAACCTGACGATGCTGACGGATTTTTATGAAATCACCATGGCAAACGGATATTTTCAGTCAGGAATGGCAGAGGACATCGCATACTTTGATATGTTTTTCAGGAGGGTGCCGGACGGCGGCGGATATGCCATCATGGCAGGGCTTGAACAGCTGATCGAGTACCTCAAAGAGCTTAGGTTTACCGATGAGGACATCGAATATCTTCGCAGCAAGGATATGTTCTGCGAGGAATTTCTCGAATATCTCAGAAACTTCGAGTTTAAGTGCGATGTTTGGGCAGTGCCGGAGGGAACGCCGATTTTCCCTCATGAACCCATCGTTACCGTCAGAGGGCCTGTGATGCAGGCACAGTTCATCGAGACGATGGTGCTTCTTTGCATCAACCATCAGAGCATGATCGCCACCAAAGCCAACAGAATCGTCAGAGCGGCCCAGGGCAGAGCTATTATGGAATTCGGTTCCAGACGAGCCCACGGCGCGGACGCGGCGATACTGGGAGCAAGAGCCGCCTATATCGGAGGCTGCGCGGGAACCGCCTGTGCCATCGCAGACAGGGACTACGGAATCGCGGCGCTGGGAACCATGGCTCACAGCTGGGTGCAGATGTATCCGGACGAATATTCCGCCTTCAAAAAATATGCCGAAATCTATCCTCAGAACTGCGTTTTGCTGGTGGATACCTATAACGTGCTGAAATCGGGAGTTCCAGCGGCAATCCGGGTCTTCAAGGAGATGAAGCCTGCCACCATGGGAATCCGAATCGACTCCGGGGACGTGGCTTATTTGACGAAAAAAGCCCGCAAAATGCTGGACGACGCGGGGCTTAGGGATTGCAAAATCGTGGTTTCAAACTCCCTTGACGAGTACATCATTCGCGACGTTATCC
>CAVGEP010000079.1:0-7121 GCA_963628105.1 Alistipes communis | reverse complement strand
GCTATATGCTGGATGAATATGAAAAAGAGCCTTTCGTACTCATCCCCGAAGATAAAGATTACAATGGCAATCTTTATGAGGATGCGCCTGAGGCTCTTGTAAATCAATTAGAAGAAAGCTTTGATCATATTCGCAAGATCGTCGGAAAGCTCCGCTGATCATAGGTTCAGGCTTTCGGCACCGAAATTTTGTATACCGCGGACCATGCACCTGTCATGGTCCTTTTGTATTCCCGAGTATCCGTGCTTTCGGTCAGCGCACGGATTTTCACATAATAGGTCTTGCCCTTTTTTAGGTTCTTTAGGGTCGTCTTTGTGAGGCTTCCCTTCACGGTCTTCGTCTTGGTCTTTGACTTTGCAAATGTCTTGCTTGTGCCATACAGAATTTCGTACTTGGTTACACCTGTCTGTTTCTGCCATGTCAGCTTTCCGGCAGAAGCCTGCTTTTTCATCTTGGCTTTGTTCCAAAGGGTCTTTTGTGGCTTGATCTCAAATGTAACCTGAATCTTTGCCTGCTGGGAAAGGGTCGTGCCCGTAGTGTAGATTGTCACGATGGCGCGACCGGGCCTGCGGATTTCTGTCTGCCCGTTTGCAGAAACCTTCAAGACACCGGAATCCGAGGTATAGAATGCAAAGCCCGTTCCGTCGCCGTCCGCCTTTGGCATGAGCATCGGTGCCTCGTCTCCAAAGGTTAGGTTGTACTGCGTCTTTGCGATGGTAAGCTTCTGGGGATTTCCCATAACCGAAAACAGGCAGAATGCCTCGCCCTCATAGGTTTCCGTATCCTTCGGCGTAATCACGATTCGGTAATCATCCGCTGCGATTATCTTCGCAACTTCCTCGTATTTTTCCTCGCTGTAGCTGTGCACCCGGTAGTATTTTACCTCGTATTCCTCCGGCTGAAAGGAAATCTCCTTGCCGCCGCTTCCTTTCCCGCTGACGGAGGTAATTTTCGGCGTGATTTCTTTTCCGGTCACCTTTTCAAAGTAGCTTTCCAGGCTCACCGTAAACCCCGAAATGTCGATTTTTGCAGGCGCAGGCTCCTCCTCAGTCTCGCCGTCTTCACCACTGCCGCCTGTTTCTCCTGTCTGCTCGCCTTTTTCGGCGGATTCAGTTTTTTCGCTCGTCTCGGTTGCCTCTGTTTTTTCATCCGTTTCCGCGGCCATGGCTTTGTCCGTTGTTTTCGCCGTTTCCGAAGTCACAGTCTTTGCGGAAACTGCGCCGTAGGCGCTGCCTGCTGCGGCAAATACCAATGCAAGGCTGAGCATCAGCGTCAAAATCAGCAGTTTCTTTTTCTTCATGCTATTTTTGTCCATTTTACCCCCATATAGCAGCTTTTATCTTTCGATATATTCATCTCTGCCTGCGCCTACCGAAATGTATTTGATGTGGCAGTCCACAGCCTTTTCGATCATCTCGATGTAATCCCTTGCGGCCTTCGGCAGCTCATCGTAGCTCCTGCAAGCGGAAATATCGCAGTTCCAGCCCTCCACATATTCGTAGTGCGGTTTTGCCTTGCTGAGCGCATCTCCGGTCGGGAAACTGTCCACAAGGGTCCCTTCAACATCATACTTCGTGCAGACCGGAATCTTGTCCATATAGGAAAGTACGTCTAATTTCGTAAGCGCAATTTCCGTGGCTCCCTGCATCTTCGAGCCGTATCTGGAGGCAACTATGTCGAATCCGCCGACTCTGCGAGGTCTTCCTGTCGCTGCGCCGTACTCGGCTCCTGCCTCTCTCAGTGCGTCTGCCTCTTCTCCGAACATTTCGCAGGTGAAAGGGCCCTCTCCTACGCAGCTGGAATAGGCCTTCATGATACCTATAACCTTGTCCGTCTTGCAGAACGGGATCCCCGCTCCGATCGGTGCATATGCTGCGATTGTGGAGGAGGAAGAAGTATACGGATAGATACCGAAGTCAATATCTCTCAGCGCCCCCAGCTGAGCCTCAAACATCAGGCTCTTGCCAGATTTTACCGCATCATCTAAAAATTCCGTGGTGTCCTTGACATAAGGCAGGAATGGCATACCGTAATTTTCGAGCCACTTCATCATATTGTCAGCAGAGATAGGCTCGTGGCCGTAGCCCTTGTTTACGGTCAGGTTCTCCCATTCTACCAAATCCTCGACACGGCTGCGAAGGCTTTCTTTGTCTCTGAGGTCGCCCATCCTTATGGTCTTCTTCATATATTTATCGGCATAAACCGGCGCAATTCCGCGTCTTGTAGAACCGAATTTTTTATCTGCAAGTCTTTCCTCCTCGAGGATGTCACGCATCTTGTGGTACGGCATACAGATCGTCGCCCGGTCGCTGATTACAAGGTGCTTCGGTGTGATTTCGATTCCTTTTTCGCTGAGAGAATCCACCTCGTGATAGAGATGCTCCACATCGATTACCATGCCGGGCCCCATTACGTTCACCGTCTCATCCCTGAGGATTCCCGATGGCAAGAGGTTCAGGATGAATTTGCCCTTGTCGTTTACAACGGTATGTCCCGCATTGTTGCCGCCCTGATAGCGAATTACCACATCGTATCTTTCGCTCAAAAGGTCAACCATACGGCCCTTTCCTTCGTCGCCCCAGTTTGTTCCAACTACTGCTGTTAACATTTTTGTCGCCTCCTTTGGCTATCAAATTATATTTTCTATGGTTTTTAATATCTATTTGTGCACTCTTTTGCTATACGTGCTATATATCTATACAGCTACATATCTATACAGCTATATATTTATACATTTATTGTAACCTTCGCCTTCTCCTGCCCGCCGTTTGATTCGAGCAAAGGACGAACGATATCATCTAGGAATTGCTCCGTCTGCTCAGGCGCAAGCCCGATAAACTTGCGAACATCCAGGACCTCCGCAAGGCCCTCCTCTGTCAGTCCGAAACGCTCATCCGCCTTCAAAGCCGAAAGCAGGTTGTTATCCCTACCCTCTGCCTTGACCTGCCGTGCCGCTTCCTGAGAATACTGCCTAATAACCTCGTGGAGTTCTTGGCGGTTTCCCCCGCGACTTACGGCATCCATCAGGATGTTTTCCGTGGCGATGAAAGGAATCTCCTCCGCAAGATGCTTTTCCATCACCTTAGGATAAATCCGTCCGCCCTCGATTATATTTATGGCAAGTGCGAGAATCCCGTCCGTGGCAAGAAACGCCTCCGGTATTGAAATTCTGCGGTTTGCCGAGTCGTCAAGGGAACGTTCCAGCCACTGGGTCGCCGCGGTGTCCGCCGCATTCTTCGAAAGATTTATTACAAATCTTGCAAGGGATGTTATACGTTCCGATCGCATAGGATTTCGCTTATATGCCATCGCAGAAGATCCCACCTGTCCGCTTTCGAATGGCTCGTCAAATTCTTTCATGTGAGCCAATAGCCTCAGGTCGATTGCCATCTTGCTTGCGCTCTGGGCGATTCCTGCCAGCACATTCAGCACGAAGCTGTCAACCTTTCTGGAATATGTCTGTCCGGAAACCGGCATGCACGCGCCAAAGCCCATCTTCGATGCGATTTTTTCTTCGAGTGCGAGGACCTTCTGCCTGTCTCCCCCGAAGAGCTCGAGGAAGCTTGCGCACGTACCCGTCGTCCCCTTGCAGCCGAGGAGCTTTAGATTTTCCAGTTCAAACGAAAGTCTCTCGTAGTCCATGACAAAATCCTGCAGCCAAAGGCAGGCGCGTTTCCCCGCCGTGGTAGGCTGCGCCGCCTGGAAATGGGTATAGGCGAGGGTCGGAACTTCCTTGTATTTTTCTGCAAAATCTGCCAAAGCTCCAATCAGAGTCAGCAAAAGCTGTCTTATCTTTGTGAGGCCCTGCTTCATCTGTATAATATCCGTGTTGTCCCCTACATAGCAGCTCGTCGCTCCCAGATGGATGATAGGCGATGCCTTCGGACATTCCTCTGCGTAGGTCTTGATGTGGGCCATAACATCATGTCTGAGCTTCTGCTCGTAATCCGCCGCCTTCGCATAGGATTCCTCCGTAAGAGCCTGATGTGCCCTAAGCTCTGCGATCTGCTCGTCGGTAATTCCAAGTCCCAGCTCCTTTTCGCTCTCAGCAAGGGCAATCCACAGCTTTCGCCAGGTACCGAACTTGTTGTCGGGGCTAAAGATATGCTGCATCTCTTTGGATGCGTAGCGGGCGCAAAGGGGGTTTTCGTATATTTCTCTTGGCATGGTATCCTCCCGTTTTTCGTGATCTTTCGTCTTAGATATACATTAGATTTACATTAGATACACATTAGTTATACACATTACTATATCGCATCCGATATAGCTATTATTTCTATCTATATTCTACCCTTTAATGAGGCTTCAATCAATCCCAAAAATAACGGATGCGGTCTGTTTGGACGGCTCTTGAACTCAGGGTGGAACTGCACGCCCACGAAGAAATCGTTTTCCGGTACTTCGATGGTCTCAACTATGTTGCCGTCCGGGGATGTTCCGCTGATTACAAGCCCCGCATCTGTCAGAGCCTGCCGATAGTCGTTGTTAAACTCGTAGCGGTGACGGTGGCGCTCGAAAATCTCCGGTTTCTTATAGCAACGCTCCATCACGCTGCCCGATGCGATTTTGCAAGGATAAGCGCCCAGCCTCAGCGTGCCTCCCTTGTCGATCTGGTGGCTCTGGTCCGGCAAAAAGTCGATAACCTTGTTCTTCGAAAGCTCGTCAAACTCCCCGGAGTTTGCGTCGCTAAGTCCGCAGACATTTCTGGCAAAGTCGATGACCGCGACCTGCATCCCCAGGCAAATTCCAAGATACGGAATATTATTTTCTCTGCAATATTTCGCGGTAAGGATTTTCCCTTCGATCCCGCGGTTTCCGAAGCCTCCCGGCACGATCACGCCATCAAGATCCCCCACGATCTCATCTACTGTCTTTTCGTTTATTTCCTCCGAGTCGATCCACTGGATCTCTACCTTTGTCTTGAATGCATATCCCGCGTGGCGCAAGGCCTCCGCAACGGAAAGGTAGGCATCGTGGAGCTGCACGTATTTACCAACAAGCCCGATCCTGACGATATGCTCCGCGCTGTGGATATTGTCGATCATCTTCCGCCAGTCCGCAAGATCAGGCTTCGGTGCGGTAAGCCCAAGTTCTCTGAGAACCACGTCTGAGAAATTGTGGCTTTCTAGCATCAGCGGCGCCTCGTAGAGCACCGGAATCGTGATGTTTTCGATTACGCAGTCCGGCTTGACGTTGCAGAAGAGCGCGATTTTTTTGAAAATGCTTTCTTCGATAGGCTCGTCCGCTCTCAGCACGATGATGTCCGGCTTGATTCCAAGCCCCTGGAGGTTCTTGACGGAATGCTGAGTGGGCTTGCTCTTGTGCTCGTCTGAACCGTGAAGATATGGCACCAGCGTAACATGGATGAAAAGGGAATTCTCCGGGCCAACTTCCAGGCCCACCTGCCGGATTGCCTCGAGGAACGGCTGGCTTTCAATGTCGCCCGTGGTTCCGCCAACCTCTGTGATTACGATGTTTGCGTCGGATACCCGTCCCACATTGTAGATAAACGATTTGATTTCGTTGGTGATATGCGGGATGACCTGAACGGTTTCGCCAAGGTACTCGCCCCGCCGTTCCTTGTTCAGAACGTTCCAATAAACCTTGCCGGATGTAAGGTTTGAAAATCGGTTCAAATCCTCGTCGATAAATCTTTCGTAGTGGCCAAGGTCAAGGTCGGTCTCCGCCCCGTCCTCCGTAACGAACACCTCACCGTGCTGGTATGGGCTCATTGTTCCCGGATCTACATTTATATATGGGTCCAGCTTCTGGGCCGCCACCTTAAATCCTCGCTCCTTGAGAAGTCTGCCCAGTGAAGCGGCTGTGATACCCTTGCCAAGTCCTGAGACAACTCCTCCCGTCACAAAAATATACTTAACCTGCTTCATATTTTCCCTCCTCGTGGCTTAAATTCGTACAAAAAAACATTATTATTTTAATCTCAGAGGCGCCGTTTGTCAAGAATTTTCGTTAAAGAATACAAAGAAAAACACAAATTTTGCCGCATTTTTTGTGGGCGACCACCAAATTGCAAACATCACTCCCGGAGGAAAGGTTCGAGAGTCCATGTGCAAAGCCCTCGGCCGCGCCGAGGGCAGCACTGAACAAAATTCCAAAAAAGAGGTAACGCCTGAGACAGGTCAAGCTCCAAGTGTCTCAGGCGTTTTTATCAATTTTTATGGCTGCATCGCTATAAGCCTGTCACAAGCCTGTTACAGCTCTGTTACAGTCCTGCCTGCTTGCGAAGGGTTTCCGCCTTGTCTGTGTGTTCCCAAGGAAGATCCACATCGGTTCTTCCGAAGTGGCCGTAGGCTGCGGTCTGTCTGTAGATCGGTCTCCTGAGGTCAAGGTCGCGAATGATTGCCGCAGGTCTGAGGTCAAAGTTCTTTTCGACAAGCTCCGCGATCTTTTCGTCGGAGATCTTGCCGGTGCCGAAGCTGTCCACGAGGATGGAAACAGGCTTTGCAACGCCGATGGCGTAGGCAAGCTGAATTTCTACCTTATCTGCGATGCCTGCCGCCACGATGTTCTTTGCGGCATATCTTGCAGCATAGGTTGCCGAACGGTCAACCTTTGTAGGGTCTTTGCCGGAGAAGGCGCCGCCGCCGTGACGGGCATATCCGCCGTAGGTGTCTACGATGATCTTGCGTCCCGTAAGTCCGGAGTCTCCGTGAGGTCCGCCGATTACGAAACGTCCCGTCGGATTTACAAAATATTTTGTCTCGTCATCGATAAGCTCTGCCGGAATGATCGGCTTGATTACATGCTCGATCATATCTTTTCTTATCTGCTCCTGGGTAGCCTCAGGGTCATGCTGGGTGGAAATCAGAATCGTATCGATTCTCTTTACCTTGTCGCCGTCATATTCAACGGTAACCTGGGTCTTTCCGTCAGGTCTGAGATAGGTAAGGGTGCCGTCTTTTCTCACGTCCGCAAGTCTCTTTGCAAGCTTGTGAGCATAAGAGATCGGCGCCGGCATCAGCTCCGGCGTTTCGTTGCAGGCAAATCCGAACATGATGCCCTGATCTCCCGCGCCGATGGTGTCGATTTTGTCCTCGTCCGAAAGGGTGCCGTCCTTGTATTCGAGGGATTTGTTCACGCCCATGGCGATGTCCCCGGAC
>CAVGEP010000078.1:0-7135 GCA_963628105.1 Alistipes communis | reverse complement strand
GCCTGCCGGTCAGGGGGTTGTGCTCTTTTTTCTTGCCACAAACTTGTAATTGCCACAAATTTTCGGAAAAATTTTCGTGAATGTTCAAAATTTAGTACAAGAATGCAAAAAATCGGTTTGAGTGTTTTAGATAGGGGTAAAATATACATAAGGGGTACGGATTTTTTTTGAAAAGGAGGCGAGTATGTGTTTAAGGAAGAACTAGATACGATTCGCAAAGCAGAGGAGAATGCCGAACTTTGCCTAAAAGAAGCAAAGTCGGAAGCTGCGAGAATCGTTGAAAATGCAAACTCCGAGGCAAAAAAACTCATTGAAAAGGCGGAAAGCCAGGCAAAAGACCGGACGCAGGCACTCTTAAAGGAGGGCGAGGATGAGGCGAAGCAGCGATATGAAAATGCGCTGAAGCAGGCCGAAATTTCGGCGGCGGAGCTTGCCGAAAAGGCGGAGGCCAACAAAACGAAAGCTATCGAGATGATAGCGGAAAGGATTGCGAAGATCAGTGTCAATTGTTAAAATGCAAAGGATTGCAGTTCTTGGACTGGAACATGACAAGAAAAGGCTGATATCTGAGCTGATGAAACTGGGCGTAGTGGAGCTTACGGAGCAAAAGCCCGAAGACTTCGAAGAAGCCGGCATCGGACTTACGCAGGACAGCGTGCCAAAGGACGCAGAGGAATTTGCGGCTAAGGTTGCTAAAGCAACCCAGGCGCTGGAAGCCCTGTCAAAGTTCGGACAGCTCAAAGAGCCGCTGATTTTTACAAGACGCAGGGTAAAGTCGTCGCACATGGCAGAAGTCGAGGCGACGCAAGAAAAGATGTATTGTGAGATAGAAGAAATTTTGAAGCTCGAAGAGGCGGTAAAGGAAGCGGAAAACCGCATAAACAGAGCTTCGGCAAGCGTTATGATGCTAAGGCCTTGGCAGGGACTGGATATTGACCTTGGCAAGATGCACACGAAAACGGCAGATATAACGCTGGGTGTGCTTCCGAAGACGGAGGTAAAGACCTTTGAGGAAGCCATGGCGCTGATAAAAAATTCAGGTGCCGACGAAGCCTTTAGTTTTGCTGATTTAAAGCAAGTCAGCGACGAAAAAGATTTCATTTATTTGGCGATGATAAGCGGCAAAGCCGAAACGGCAGAATGCCTCGCCGCACTCAAGAATATAGGCTTTTCAGAAATTGACCTGCATGAGTTCAGCGGAACTGCAACGGAAAATCTGGAAAAATTGAATATCGAAACAAAAGAGGCGGAGGCCGAGGCAGGCCGTCTCAAAGCGGAAATCGCAAAACATGTTACTTCCAAGGAGGCTATCGAGGAATATGCGGATCTTTTCCGAATTCGTGAAGACAAGGAAAGAATCCGGGAAAAGCTTCTTCGGACGAAAAAAACATTCATGCTGGAGGGCTGGATGCCTCAGCGAATGACCCCGGAGGTCTCTAAGGTGCTGGACGAAAACGGCGCATACTACAAATTCAGAGACCCGAGTGATGATGAGGAAGTTCCTGTGCTTCTTGAAAACAAGAGCTTTTTCGCACCTACGGAAGTCATTACGCAGATGTATTCACTTCCGGCCTACCGGGGCTTTGACCCCACGTCAATCTATTCGCTTTTTTACATCGTTTTCTTCGGAATGATGTTCAGCGACGCGGGCTATGGGCTATTACTTGCCATAGGCTGCGGGGTTATACTCAAAAAGTTTGACCTTGAGGGAACGATGCAAAAGATGATGAAGCTGTTTTTCTACTGCGGCATTTCGACGGTGATTTGGGGAGCACTGTTCGGAGGCTTCTTCGGAGATTTGATCGGCGTATTTACGGGGACCTTCTTAGGAAAGGAAATCGCTTTCAACGCGATTTGGTTCAACCCGCTGGAAGACCCGATGAAGCTGCTGATATTCTCGCTGATTCTGGGTGTGATTCACCTGTTTATCGGAATGGGAATTCAGGCATATATGCAGATAAAGGACGGACAGATCATCGATGCGATATGCGATGAGTTCACTTGGTATGTGACGATTATAGGCCTAGCAGCATGGCTTTGCGGAGCGGCTGCCTTTGACTCGGCGGCACTTGCTACCATAGGTATGTGGATGAGCATCATCGGTGCCATAGGACTTGTGATTGCAGGCGCCAGAGGCAAGAAGGGCTTTGGGATGATTACCGGTGCCTTTGCGAATCTGTATAATATAACCAGCTGGATTTCGGACATCCTGTCCTACGCAAGACTCCTTGCGCTGGGGCTTGCTACCGGAGTGATCGCGCAGGTTGTAAATACCATGGGTTCCCTCTTCGGAGGCGGCGTCGCGGGATTGATACTGTTTGTACTGATCTTTGCTGTGGGACATGCGATAAATTTCGCTATAAATATGCTTGGAGCTTTTATACATTCGGCAAGACTGCAATATGTTGAATTCTTCGGCAAATTCTACATCGACGGCGGCGAACCTTTCGAGCCGTTCCGGGCGAAGACGAAATATATCAGAATTGAAAACGAGTAGATTTAACGGGTAAATCTAACGAGAAAATCTAACAAAAAAATCTAATGAAAGATAATAATTAGGAGGATACAAGATGTTTTTCTTATATAATGCTGGAAACTGTTTAGCAATTTTGGGAGCTGCAATCGCCGCGCTGGCAGGCATCGGCTCGGCTATGGGCGTTGGTATCGCAGGACAGGCGGCTTCGGCTGTTGTTGCGGAAGATCCGAAAAAATTCGGTAAAACAATCATTTTGCAGGCACTGCCGGGCACCCAGGGAATCTACGGCTTGATTATAGCGTTCCTTATCATGGTAAAAATCGGCCTCCTCAGCGGCAACATGATCGAGCTTTCCCCGGCGCAAGGATTCTACTTCCTTTGTGCAGGGATTCCTATCGGAGCTGTTGGAATCTGGTCAGGTATCGCTCAGGGCAAGGCTGCGGCGGCTGCACTTCAGCTCACCGCTAAAAGGCCTGATCAGCTGGTAAAGGGTATCATCTACACCGCAATGGTTGAAACTTACGCAATTTTCGCGCTGCTTGTTTCGGTTCTTATCTGGCTGAGAATACCGGTTTAAGAGAAAGGAAAAACTATGGGCATTGAAAAAATTACCGATCGCATCACCGGCGAAGCAAAAGCCGCATATGACGAGGCGGTGGAAAAAGCCCGCAGCGAGGCTTCGTCAGTTTTAGCCCAGGCAAAGGAAAAGGCGGACAAAATTTTGACGGAAGCCCTTGCACAGGGTGAAACGGAAAAAGAAAATATCATAAAATACAGAAAATCCGTTGCGGATATCGATGCCGGAAAGATAATCCTGAGGAAAAAGCAGGAAATTCTGGCGGATTGCTTTGACAAGGCCACGGACGCGTTGGTTACCATGGACGAATATGAATACATCGAGCTTTTGGTAAAGCTGGGAGCCGGCGCGGATATGTACGGCGGAAGCCTCCTGTTCAACGCGGAAGAAAGAGAACGCATCGGACAGAAAGTCTGCGACGGGCTGAACGCAGCGGTTGCGCAGAAGCGGAGAGATAAATACGGCGACGAGATCCAGTATGCGGAAAGATTCACCGTGGCTGAGAACGCAGGGGACATGAAAGGCGGATATATCATCACCTATCGCGCCACCTTTGCGGACTGCACCATTGAATCCTTGGTCAAAGTGCATAAGGACGAGCTGGCAGGAGAGGCCGCGAAGATCCTTTTCGCCTAAAAGGGGGAACGAAAATGGCTAACAAAAACGAATATGACTATGTTTTCCCGTCGGTGCTGCTGCGAAGCAAAGAGGTTCACTTGCTGAAAAAAGCGGATCTCGAAAAGGTGGTTGAGCAGCCGGGAGTTCCCGAGGCGATGAAGGTTTTGGCAGAGTTCGGATACGGAGACGGAAAGGAAAGCAAGGAGGGTGCCGCTGGGGTATCCTACGAGGAAATCCTTTCACGGAGTTTGCAGGAAGCCTATGAGCTGGTATTTTCCATCCTGCCGGAGGAGCCGGAGATGAAACTCTTCCTTTATCCGAACGATTATCACAACGCGAAGGTGCTGCTAAAGGCGGAGGCACTGAAGACGGATCCTGCGCCATATATTGCGGAAACTGCTTCCATCCCGCCCGAGAAGCTGGAAGAAGCGGTGAGAAAGAGAGATTTTGCGATTCTTTCTTCCTACATGAAACAGGCAATCGCCGAGGCTGCCGAGAGCTTTGCAAAGACAGGCGACCCCCAGGAAATCGACATCATCTTGGACAAAGCCTGCTTTTCGGATATGCTGGCAGAGGCAGAGAAACTGGGAAACGATTTTGTGACAGGATATGTAAAACTCCTGATTGACATACTCAATATGGGAGCCTTTATACGGCTTCGCAAGATTGGAAAATCGAAGAATTTCTTCGGGAAGGTTTTTCTCGGCGGCGGAAATATCGAAGAAGAGTTTTTCAAGGGAAACTACGAGGAAGGCTACGGCTCCGTAGCGGAGAAGCTCAGACACGCCGGATATTACGATGTGTTTGCGCAAGGCGCGGAAGCTGCGGCAGAGAGCGGAAGCTTTGCAACTCTCGAAAAAATCTTCGACAACCTGAAGATAGAATTTGCAAAAGGATGCAAGTACAAATCTTTCGGGCTGGAAACCGCGGCGGCGTATTTGATCGCAAAGGAAACGGAAGTAAAGAATCTCAGAATTATTCTTGCAGGGCTTAGCGCAGGAATGAGCGCAGAGGCTATTGCGGAAAGGTTAAGGGAAACTTATGTATAAGATTGGCGTAATAGGCGACAGAACAAGCGTGCTGGGGTTCCGTGCGGTGGGGCTTGAAGTCTTTCCCACGGAGGAGCCGGAGGAGGCTAAGAAAACCCTGAAACACCTTGCAAAAGAAGATTTCGCTATCATATATGTCACCGAGCAGCTCTATCAGTATATGCTTTCCGAGGTAGATGAATATACCGACCAAAGGACGCCGGCAATCATACCGATTCCGGGCAGCGCGGGAAGCCTCGGCATAGGAATGACATCGGTGAAAAAGTCGGTGGAGAGAGCTGTTGGAGCGGACATATTATTTGGAGGAAACGAAAATGGCAGAAGGTAAAGTATTAAAAGTATCCGGGCCGCTGGTTATCGCAACAGGCATGGAACAGGCAAATATGTATGACGTTGTTCATGTAGGCAATCAGGGTCTGATCGGAGAAATAATCGAAATGAGAGGGGACAGAGCGTCGATTCAGGTTTATGAGGAAACCGCAGGAATCGGGCCGGGAGTTCCGGTAGTATCCACAGGAGCCCCCCTTTCGGTAGAGCTTGGGCCGGGACTCATCGAAACGATGTATGACGGTATCCAAAGGCCTCTGGAAGAAATGGTTAGGGTGGCAGGACCGAATATCACCCGCGGAATAAAAGTTCCGTCACTGAACAGAGAAAAACGCTGGGAATTCAAGCCTCTTGTGAAGGCGGGAGACGAAGTTTCCGGCGGAGATATCATCGGCGAAGTTGAGGAAACCGTCCTTGTAACCCAGCGCATCATGGTTCCGGTAGGCGTAACGGGGGTGGTGGATTCCATCGAATCCGGAAGCTACACCGTTGACCAGACCATATGCAAAATCAAGCTGACGGAGGATTACGGCGAAGAAAATCTCAAGAAGGGCGATATCAAGCCTCTTTGTATGATGCAGAAATGGCCGGTAAGACGAGGTCGCCCGTATAAGGAAAAATTGGTGCCTGAGATGCCTCTTATCACAGGGCAGCGTGTAATCGATACCATGTTCCCTATTGCAAAGGGCGGAGTTGCAGCGGTTCCGGGACCTTTCGGTTCGGGGAAAACCGTTGTGCAGCACCAGCTGGCAAAATGGGCGGATGCAGACATCGTCGTTTACATCGGCTGCGGCGAACGTGGAAACGAGATGACCGACGTACTCATGGAATTCCCGGAGTTAAAAGACCCACGCTCCGGCGAATCCCTGATGAAGAGAACCGTGCTTATCGCAAACACGTCGGATATGCCGGTTGCGGCTCGTGAAGCCTCTATTTATACAGGAATTACCATAGCGGAATATTTCAGAGATATGGGCTACTCGGTAGCGCTGATGGCAGACTCCACATCAAGATGGGCAGAAGCGCTCCGCGAAATGTCAGGGCGACTGGAAGAAATGCCCGGCGAGGAAGGCTACCCTGCTTATCTTGCTTCAAGACTTGCTCAGTTCTATGAAAGAGCGGGAAGAACCGTTTCCCTCGGAAAGGACGGACGTATAGGTGCGCTTTCCGCTATCGGAGCGGTATCTCCTCCGGGCGGCGACATTTCGGAACCGGTTTCTCAGGCGACCCTTCGTATCGTAAAGGTGTTCTGGTGTCTGGATTCGGCGCTGGCTTATGCAAGACACTTCCCGGCGATAAACTGGCTTCAGTCCTACTCCCTTTATGTGGAAAGACTGGAAAAGTGGTATGCCGAGAATGTGGATAAGGAATTTCCTGAGATGAGAGCCGAGACCCTTGCCCTTTTGCAGCAGGAGGCGGAGCTTAACGAAATCGTTCAGCTGGTAGGCGTTGACTCCCTTTCGGCGGAGGACAGAATGAAGCTGGAGGTCTGCAAGTCCATTCGCGAGGACTATTTGCACCAAAACGCTTTCCACGATGTGGACACCTATTCTTCCCTGAACAAGCAGTTTAAGATGCTGAAACTGATCCTCAGCTTCTACAAAGAGGGCCTTGAGGGTATTCGCAAGGGCGCTTCCTTCGCAAAGGTAGCGGCAATCCCGCAGCGAGAAGAAATCGGACGATTCAAATATGTTGAGGAAGAGCAGATCGACGAAAAATACGAAAAACTTATGAATGATATACGCGCCGAAATTAACGCGCTGGTAAAGGAGGAGGCGGAAGCAGATGATTAGAGAATATAAGACCATCAGTGAAGTTGTAGGGCCTCTGATGCTCGTAAAAGACGTGGACGATGTTACCTATGACGAACTTGGCGAGATCCTGCTTCCAAGCGGGGAGAAAAGGCTTTGCAAGGTGCTGGAGGTAAACGGACATAATGCGTTGGTTCAGCTTTTTGAGGCTTCTCAGGGCATCAACCTGAAACAAAGCACCGTCAGATTCCTGGGACACGGCACTCAGCTTGCGGTTTCGCCGGATATGCTGGGCAGGGTTTTCGACGGAATGGGCAGACCAAAGGACGGCGGCCCG
>CAVGEP010000077.1:0-7139 GCA_963628105.1 Alistipes communis | reverse complement strand
ATAGAGTGTTTGACTACGAATCAAAAGGTCGTGGGTTCGAATCCCGCCGGGCTCACCATAATAAGTACCAGCTTTTTGATACAAAGGCTGGTGCTTTTCTTTTACCTCATGGTGATTCAAAAGCCCTTGCCGCAAGGCCTTATCCGAACATTTTTCGAAAAGGTATTCCGAGCCGGCTTCATTTCTTACCATGCGCACAGGCACGGAAGGCGACATTGCTCTCCGTGCCTGTGTTTTTACCCCACTCTGGTCAAAATGGCGTATTCTTGAGTTTTGTCAAATCTTCAAAAGCACAAGCTCCACCTTTCTCGGCAGAGCTTGTGCTTTTCATATATAAATTCAGGCTTTTTTCTTTTTGCCCATCAAAATCTGCAAGCCGATGCCCAGCGACGCATACAGCATCATGATCGTCAGGTAATCGAGCAGAAAGAATACGAGTGGCTCGCCATAGTCGAAGAACGCAAACTGAATCTGCATGAACATGTAGCCGGGAAGCTGGCACTTGACCAGCGCATACATGCCGTATATCGAAATCAGTACCCCGATAGCCGCAATCTTCCGCCATGCGGGGCGTTTTTGCAGCTTGCGCACGAGCGGCAGCATGTGGAAACCTGCGTGAACACACATCAGCGCAAAGCTCCAATATGCACCCGTCATGTGGATGGTTCGGGCAATCGATCTTCTGCCGACATGCGGGAGAAAGCCGAAGGTGTGCTTCGCCATCATGATACCGCTGATAGCCTGCAAAATGAGAAGCGCGAACAACAGAGCATCCATCGCCGTCATCACCGCACGCTGAAGCGAATATTTGCCACGCAGCAGGTGCGTGTGCCACGATCGATTGAGCAGGTGATGTGTAACGACCAGAGCCAGCATCGCAATGCCCAGAATCTCGTGCGTCGCTTCACCGATGAGTTCGTATGTCATCAGAAACGGGAGCACTGCGACCATTGCGATATCCACGATCTGCTTTTTCTTTATCATGCTCAGTAACCCAACTCAGTCAGCCACTTGTCGATATCGCTCTGTGAGTTGGCGGCGTTGCGTTCGTTGACGGTGAAGCCGTTCTCGATGACGGTCGCATTCGGTTCAAGCTGCTCGATGGTCTGAATCGTGCCGGAGAAGCGGCTGCCGTTGTGCGTGTTAAACAGCATGATTGTCTTGCCGGAGAAATCATACTCGTCAAAGAAGCTGTACATCACCATTGGCAGGTCATACCACCATGTCGGATAGCCGATGAAAATCGTGTCATACTGGTCAAAGCTTTCGATGTGATTGATCAACTCCGGGCGCACGTTCTTCTCCTGCTCGTCAGCGGCATAGTCGATCAGGGTATCGACAGGGTATTCAACAGAGGTGTCGATGGAATACAGTTCTCCGCCCACATGGTCGTGGATCATGTTCGCCAGCACGCTGATGGTGCCGACGGCATTGCCGTTCCATTGGGTCACGCTTGCGGAGGATGCCACGTCCACCTCGCTGTTTTCCGCAACGGAGAAATAGACGGTCAAAATGTGATTGGTAGCTTCTTCCGCCAGCGCACTGACGCTAAGCAAGGTCAACACCAGGGCGGCGATGACCGCAACATATCTCTTTTTCATGATGGAGGTTGTCCTTTCTATGGTCTATTGGTAAGTCCTGTTTCAAGCGTAAGATACTTTGGTTTTGTCATGTTAGGAACCTGCTTGGGAATTTCATCCCCAAACCCCTTCTTCGCTTCGCACTTGTTTTAATCAGCTTAAGCATACGACACGCACGCATGCCGTTCGTTCAAACGATTGAAGTCGCTGCGAAGCGAATCGGGAAGTCCAGAAATCTCAGATTGCCGGTGGGGTTTGGGGCAAAGCTCCAAGCGTCCACTTAGTGCTCTCCGAACAGCCAGTCCATGACGCTTTCTTCATGGGCAAACGCCTGTCCGCCGGAATGCTGGTCGCGGAAGCCACGCTCGGTGAAGAACTCTGCAGGCTTTACGTCCAGCACGATCAGCTTGCCGATTTCTTCTTCCGTCAGTCCTTGCGCTACGTACAGCTCGTACAGCGTGTTGCAGGCTTGGATGAAGGATTCGGAGCCGTAATAGCTGTCCTGTGCGCCGATGGCGAAGTAGACGGGCGTGCGTGCCTGCGCAAGTATGTTCAGAACGCCGTCCCACTGGGAGCTGGTGGCGAGGTATGCCGTAAACAATTCCGGCTTCGTGCCCATCACCAGCGAGCCGGTTTCGCCGCCGCCGGACATGCCGTGCAGGTAGACGCGGGACGCATCTATATTGTAGTTTTCGAGAAAGTACTCCGTCAGGGCAATGGCTTCGTTGGCGGATGTCTGCCTCCAATCGTTCAGCTGCGGCGAAAGCACGATCATTTTGTCGTTGTAGTGGATGGCTTCAACGCCGAAATCCTCTACCATGTTCGCGCCGACGCCCTGAAAATACAGCCCTTCCCAGCCCGGCAGGGTCACAAACAGCGCATAGGGCTCGCTGCCGTCGTAGCTTTCGGGAATATAGCTGCTGAAATGGATGTCTCCGATCTCGCTGTGCAGCACGTTATCGTTGATGAATCCTCGCTGGGTCTGCGTGCCCGGCGTGAGGGTCTCCTCGGCTGCTGCCGTGCCGCACAGGCAGCACAGCAGCAGGAGGAGGGACAGAAAGCGCTTCATAGACTACGCCTCCCTTGGTCAGTTCAGACCATGTTCGCCCAGCCAGCTTTCGATATTTGCAGCGATTTCATCGCTGTTCATTTCCTGGAACATGAAGTGGCTGTTGCCGGTGATACCGATCTTGGGCAGATCAACCACGGTGCAGTCGCCGCCGTCGGCGTTATAATGCTCAGCGAAATCCAGCGCACCATCCCGTACCTGCTTCCAGAAGCCGGTGGAGGCAATGTCCTCGGGGCCATTGTCGATGTAATCGCCAAAGTAGATGACAATCGGAATCTTCGCCTCCAGCAGGCGATTGTATTGCTCGGAGCCGACCTGCGGCGTTCCGCCTGGCTCGACAGCGACGATGGCGGAGATATTCTCCACCGGTACGTCCCAACCAACCGCACCGCCCTGCGAATGGGTGACGAAGATGGACTTATTGCCCGTCCGTTCCTTCACCTGTGCCATAACCTCGCCCAGTGCGGCGGCAGCCTTCGCTTGATCGAAATTGCCGGTGTTCGGGGTCATCTGGCGGAAGAACTGATCCTGCGCCTCGTCGCCCTCCGGGAACTGGGAGCCTTCATAACGCTCCGGTGCGACACGTCCGATACGGAAATGGGTGTACCATGCCTGGTCGCCAGGCTTGTATTCCTTGGAATCCTCCGACCATGTATCGAGGAAGCCATCGGTGGACATGCTTGCCTGCGCACCTGCTTCGCCCCGACCAGGTTGATCCACCAGATAGGCGCTGTGACCGTTGCGCAGGAAGTAAGTCGCCCAGCCTTCGCGGCCGTCGGGCGTGGTCATCCAGCCCATGCGGGATTGACCATAACCGTGCAGGTAGACGATGGGATGGCCGTTGTCATTGGCAGGAATCTGATACAGCACGTTGGCATGATCCACGTGCGCTGTATTGCCCGCACGGGTCGTATCCAGCCAGTTGGTAGTGGGATCGTAGTCGCCCGCTACAGGCTCGGTAATCGTGCCGCCTGCGGAGAACATGCCCTGTTCGGCAATGGAAAGGGGTGCCTTGGCTTCATCGGCCAGTGCCGCACTGCTCAGCAGCATAATTGCTGCCAGTGTGGACGATAAGATTTTCTTCATCATGATTTGCATCCTCCTCTTCGAAATTGCGTGGAGACACGATACAAACATCTCCACCAGATTGGGTATGCTCAGTTTTCCTTCACAGCATGCGCCTGTTCAATGGCCTGGGCAATGCTCTCGGTCAGGCCGCTGATCCATGCCTGCACATCGGCTTCCTCAGTGCCATAAGAGAAGCGCATACCTTCCAGCCATTCGCCGGTGCCTGCCGCTTCAGCGAGCAATGCGCCGCTCTGACCAAAACCGGAGCTTGCAGAGGTACAGAAGGGGATCACAGCCTTGCCGGTGAAGTCATTGCCGGTGATGAACTGGTTGACCGGCCATGCAGCGTTGCCCCACCAGATGGGATAGCCGATGTAAACAGTATCGTAATGATCCCAGTTTTCGGGATTGATCTCGGTCAATGCCACTTCGTTCTGGGTTTCGGGATGCTCGTGCTCGTACGCAACACGGCTGTTGTTATCCGTCCAATTCAGGTCTGCGTCGGTGTAGGGCTCTGCAGGCGTAATGACGAACACATCCGCACCGGTTTCTGCAACAATCATATTGGCAATGCGCTCGGTGCTGCCCGTAGCGGAATAGTAGACGACCAGCGTCTTACTCGGTCCATCGGTCGCTGCGGGTTCTTCCGCAAAGGCGGCGATGGCTGTCAGGGCAAACATCAATGTCAGTACGAGTGTGACCAGCTTTTTCATGGTTATTTTCTCCTTTCAGTTCATTCAGTCGGTTCTTAACCCGACGCTTGCATTATAAGGTCGATCCAGCCAGCATAGAAGTCTCCGTTTGTTCATGAGCATATACCCGGTGGTTATAATATTGACCGGATATGCTTGCAAGAAATCCGTGTCTCGGATACAATGAAATAGGTACAGAGAAAGGAGCGTGAACCGCTGTGTACAATCCGCAGCTTGAAACTTTCCTTCGTGTCGCCGATGCAGGAAGCTTCAGCCGTGCCGCCGAGGAAATGTACATTACGCCGACCGCCGTCATCAAGCAGATTAACCTGCTGGAGGAATCGCTGGGCGTGAAGCTCTTTGACCGCACGCATCGCGGGCTGACGCTGACCAAAGCCGGACGCAGCCTGTATCAGGATGCAAAATACATCATTCAATACTGCCGGGATTCGATGGTACGGGCGAAGAACGCCATGCTGGAGGACACCAATGTCATCAGCATTGGTTCGTCGCCCATGACCCCTGCGCAGCTTCTCATGCAGCTCTGGTCGAAGGTGAACGAAACTTGCCCGGATATTAAATTCCAGATCGTGCCCTTTGAAAATTCACTGGAAAACGCCCGGGAGATTCTGGGCAATCTGGGCAGACGTATCGACATCGTGGGCGGCATTTTTGACGAAACCATGCTGGCACTGCGCGGCTGTGCCGGACTGGAACTGATACGCGCGCCGTTTCAGTGCGCAATGTCCGTTCATCATCGGTTGGCGGTAAAGGACAGATTGCAGCTTTCCGACCTTCATGGTGAAAAACTGTTGCTAATGCATCGTGGCTGGAGTCACTATGTGGATCAACTGCGGGACGATCTCTGGCAGCACCACCCGCAGATTCAAATTGTGGATTTTAATATTTACAGCATGGATATTTTTAATCGCTGCGAGAGCACCAACGATGTGCTGCTCTCCATTCCCGGCTGGGCAAGTGTGCATCCGCTGCTGAAAAGCATCCCCGTGGAATGGGATTACAGCATTCCTTTCGGCATCCTGCATTCGCCCGAACCGTCACCTATTGTCCAGCGATTCTTGGATGTGGCGAAGGTCGTCGGTAAAGAACTGTACGGTTAATATAACCCCAAGGTATACGCTCATGAACAAAGCGAGACTTCTCTTGAAGCCTCGCTTTTCTTATGCTAAAGGCGAGCGTGAAAGGAGGGAGGAAAGCATGAGACAAGCGGGAACATTCGGGCGACTTTACTGGATGCTGACGGCAATCTGCCTAATGGTGCTGACAGTCGGAGCCGCGCATGGGGAAGGAGCGCAGACGGAAATGTTTGATCGAGATACACCTATTCAGACGGTGACCGACGATCCCGCCTTCGGCGATTACGGGCGGCTGCTCTTTCCAGTGGACACGAGCTACTTCAGCGGCGATACGCTGGGCAGTCTGCGCCTGACATGGTACAGCCACATTGATCCGGACGAAACTGTGGAGATCGTGAACACCCTGCGCAATCGTGCCCTGAACGGCGAAACCGTCTTTTACGATATTTACACCGAGGCAGAGAAGGCTGCCGATCCCGACAAGCATGATACGGGCCTGTTCTTCTTCAAGGGTACGCCCGGCGCGAAATTTGCCGTGTGCAATGCGGGCGGCGGGTTCGCCTATGTGGGTGCAATGCACGACAGCTTTCCCCATGCACTGGAGCTTTCAAAGAAGGGCTATAACGCCTTTGCGCTGATTTACCGCCCCGGCGCGCAGACCGCGTGCGAGGATTTGGCGCGGGCGATCCGCTTCATCTTTGAAAACGCAGAAATGCTGGAGGTGGATACCAGCGACTATTCCCTCTGGGGCGGCTCGGCGGGCGGACGCATGGCGGCGTGGGTCGGTTCCTACGGCACGGCGGCGTTTGGCGAAACCGATCTGCCGCGGCCTGCCGCCGTCATCCTGCAATATACCGGTCACAGCGAATACAGCGAGCTTGACCCGTCGACCTATGCCTGCGTGGGCGACAGCGACGGCATTGCCAGCTGGCGGCTGATGCAGCAGCGGCTGGAGCTCCTCAGCGAATTGGGCACGCCCACGGAGTTTCACGTTTATCCGGGACTAGGGCACGGCTTCGGTTTGGGCAGGGGCACAGTGGCGGAGGGCTGGCTAAACGATGCGACGGCTTTCTGGGAAAAACAGATGCAATGAGCATGGAGGAATGCCTATGAAGAAAATCTTTTCCCAGACCACCATGCCAACAGAGGGCGGCAATGTCAATACTTGCCGGAAGAATCCGGCGTACCGGGAACAGGCGCAGAATAGTGCCCGCTGGATCTGCAAATAAAGGAAGGAAGTATGGAGGATGAACAACTTTATTTTTGAAAACAAGACCAAGGTGTACTTCGGCAAGGGCGGCGTGAAGGAATATCTGGGCTGCCTGCTTAAAAAGTACGGTCCCACGGTGATGCTGGCGTATGGCGGCGGCTCCATCAAGAAAAACGGCGTGTACGACAAAGTGATGGGCATTCTGAATGCGCAGGGCAAAACGGTGATCGAGTTCTCCGGCATCATGCCCAATCCCACCTATCAAAAGGTGCAGGAGGGCGCGAAGCTGGCACGGGAGAATCACGTCGATCTGATTCTCGCCGTTGGAGGTGGCTCAGTGTCCGACTGCTGCAAGATCATCTCCGCACAGGCGAAGCTGGATGAGGACATCTGGGAAATGCAGTACACCAAGCACACCTACCC
>CAVGEP010000076.1:0-7221 GCA_963628105.1 Alistipes communis | reverse complement strand
GTACCTCGGCGGGAAATTAAGCTTTCGCACCCGCTGTCTACGGTTTTATTTCGTTTCTAGAACTGGATAAGCGCCGGATTTACTTTCACTCCTGGGCCCATCGTGGTAGCTACCGTTACGCTCTTCAGGTACTGTCCTTTGGCTGCTGCCGGCTTAGCCTTTACAACAGCTTCGAGAAGTGCATTGAAGTTCTCAGCTAACTTTTCCGGTCCGAAGGAAACTTTTCCGATCGGTGTATGGATGATGTTTGTCTTGTCAAGTCTGTACTCAACTTTACCTGCTTTGATCTCCTGCAGAGCTTTTTCTACATCCATTGTTACTGTTCCCGACTTAGGGTTTGGCATGAGGCCCTTAGGTCCTAAGATCTTACCTAATCTACCTACAACACCCATCATATCAGGAGTAGCAACTACTACGTCGAAGTCAAACCAGTTTTCGGTCTGAATCTTCTGAGCCATTTCTTCGGCTCCTACATAATCAGCGCCTGCAGCTTCCGCTTCCTGCGCCTTAGGTCCCTTGGCAAATACCAAAACCTTTTTTGTCTTGCCTGTTCCGTGCGGGAGAACGATTGCGCCTCTAACCTGCTGGTCAGCGTGTCTTCCGTCTACGCCAAGCTTGATATGTACTTCAACTGTTTCGTCGAATTTTGCTTTCGCATTTTCAGCGGCAATTTTTACGGCATCCTTTGCTTCGAAAAGTTCGGTCTTGTCATAAGCTGCAACCGCTGCTTTGTAGTTTTTACCTCTTTTAGGCATGTTTTACCTCCTCGTGGTGATAGCGACTTTCGTCTTCCACTTTCTTTTAACCTTCAATAACGATACCCATACTTCTTGCAGTTCCCTTGATCATCTCTGTTGCGGATTCAAGGCTTGCTGCATTCAGGTCAGGCATTTTTGTCTTTGCAATTTCTTCTGCCTGTGCTCTTGTAAGCGTTGCAACCTTCTTCTTGTTAGGTTCTCCGGATGCAGCGTCGAGCCCGGCGGCTTTTTTGAGAAGAACTGCTGCCGGCGGTGTCTTCGTAACAAATGTAAATGATCTGTCAGAATAAACTGTGATTACTACCGGAATAATCATGCCCGGCTGGTCTTGTGTTCTTGCATTAAACTGTTTGCAGAAGTCCATGATGTTAACGCTCTTCTGACCTAAAGCCGGACCAACCGGAGGTGCAGGAGTGGCATTACCGGCTGCAATCTGAAGTTTAATATAACCTTCTACCTTTTTAGCCATCTTGTTTTCTCCTTTCTCTAAATTTTATCCACCTGGCTGAATTCAAGTTCAACCGGGGTATCTCTACCAAACATGGAAACGCGAACCTTCAGTACTTGTTTTTCTTTGTTTATCTCTTCTACTACGCCCATGAAGCTTTCGAAAGGACCGCTGATAACTCGTACGGTCTCGCCGACTTCCACATTAAGGTCGATATACACTTTTTCGATTCCCATTCTTGCCACTTCTTCGTCGGTAAGCGGAATCGGTTCGGAGCCATGACCTACGAAACCTGTAACCCCTTGCGTGTTTCTTACAAGGTACCAAGACTCGTTGGTAACAATCATCTTTATAATTACATAACCCGGAAACATCTTCCGTGTTTTGATCTTGCGCTGTCCGTCTTTTATCTCAACTCTGTCTTCGGTTGGTACAACGATGTCGATAATCAGGTCTTGCATCCCGCGGTTTTCGACCATTTTTTCAATATTTACTTTTACTTTGTTTTCGTGGCCGGAATAAGTGTGGACAACATACCATTTTGCACTGCCGTCACCTCTTATACCCTCTCCTTCGAGCGGAGATGCGCCTTTGTTCTCAAAATCTGACATTCTCGTACCTTCTTTTCGATAATCTAAGTAATAAAATTAAGATTTGAGGCCGCAGCTTAGTCCAAAGTGATGTTCAAAACTGCCTTGAGCGCCGCCAAAACGCCTGTGTCTATGAGCCAGAATCCGAGTGCAAAAACCGCACAGGTAGCTATAACAACAGCCGTGTAGGATATAGTTTCCTTTTTGGTTGGCCATACAACCTTTTTCATTTCAACTCTCACGGATTTGAAGTATTCCTTGAAGCTGAATTTCTTTTTTGTTCCTTCTTTGTTAGTAGCCATTGAATTCTCTCCTTATTTTGTTTCTTTGTGAAGAGTGTGCTTCTTGCAGAATCTGCAGTATTTCATCATTTCAATACGATCAGGGTCATTTTTTTTGTTCTTCATCGTATTATAGTTTCTCTGCTTGCACTCTGTGCATGCCAGCATTACTTTAACTCTCATGTTGATTGTCCTCCGTTTAACTCAAAATTCAGAGCCCTTTTTCAAGAAGCTCTGTTGCGCATAATCATAAAGTTGCCTATTTATTATAGAACAGTGCCTTGTCAATGTCAATATGCTTTTTTAACTATTTGCAGAAGTCGCCGAAGTTTCGTTCAGATTTCCGTCCGAAGTTTCGCCCGCGCCATCGCTATCTTCGGAATTTTGCGCCGCATTCTCATTGCTCTCGCTGCTGATTTGAGAAACCCGGACGATCTTATCGATGGCTTTCATTTCTTCTTCCGGAATAGGATCCACGGTGCTGGCGCTGAACCCCAGCGCATAGCAGTATTCGAGGTTGTTCGTACCCTTGATGGACTGCTTCGAAATCGTCCAGCTCGGCATCTTATCGAGCTGCATCTTCACGATGCTCGCCATCTCCTCGGCAGTCATGTTCGTGGCAAGGTTATCCTTGACAGCATCCAGAAGCGCCGTATATTTGGTAAGAATCGTGCTGCTGGAGCTGCATTTTTTGATAATTGCTTCGAGCACCTGCTGCTGATTTTCGTTTCGCTTCATGTCTCCTTCTGAGAAAGCGTGTCTCTCCCTGCAAAACGCCAGGGCGAGTTTGCCGTCCACCTGATTGATTCCCTTGACAAAATGGTGGCCGTTGAGCTCAGGCATTCCTTTCATGCCCGATGTATAAAAATCACGGTCGGATTCTATTTCGATGCCGCCGATAGCGTCAACCAGTTTGACGATCGTGCTGTAATTTACACGCAAGTAATAGTTTATGTCAATTCCCAGCTGATTTTCTATCGCCCCGATGCTTTCCTGGATCCCGTAAAGGCTGGAGTGAGTGAGCTTGTCTTTTGCACCCTTACTCGGCAGTTCGACATAGTAGTCCCGCGGTATCGAGGTCAAAAGCACCTCATAGGTCACCGGATTTACGGTGGCGATCATGTTTACATCGGTTCGGTTGGGAACATCAATGGATCCTTCCATGTCAGACCCGCTGATATATATATTGAAAGCTTCTTTTGTCACATCCACCGACGAGGTTCTGTCCTCAGTTTCAATCGGGATGGAAATCGTATAAAGGATCTTCGTATTTGTCTCTATGTCAAGCGAGGCGACCTCTGCATCTGTGCTGTTTTTGAGGCTCGAGTAGGATGCTGCGCTCACGAAAGCCGCACTATATTCTCCCGCCAAAAGAGCACTTATCGCATCCTTCGGTGCGTCAACATAGGCATATTCGACCGTAACCTCCTCTTGCAGCTTGCTCTTTGCCTCTGAATAGGTCAGGTCGTGCGACATATATGTGGCCAGCGTCTGTCCCCGGAGAATAGTAATGTCGCCTGCCTCGGAGTCTGCCTCCGCGACCTGTGCCGCGCCCGAATCTATCGTTTCTTCTGCTGTTTGCGCGGCCTGCCCGTCATTGCTTCTGACGATAACATAATAGTCCTCTGTGGAATTCTTCACCTGGGCTGTGACAGTATCGATAAAGTCTATCGTCCCCATGAGATAATAGGTTCCCACGCCGAATGCCCCTATCAAAAGTAGCGACGCTATGGCAGCTACGTTTCTGCGGCTCTTGATGCCATTCTTGCTCATCATTACGGGCACAATAAAAATGCTCACAAATACAAGAACCGCTATCCCTCCGTACAGGTATTTTGCGGGAAGCACGTCAAGCTTGCATAGCACCGCTACAAAGGTGCAGGCAAGGAGCGAATATATAATGGCAAGCGTCCTAAAAAACGCCAGCCCCTTTGCCTTTTTTTTCGCTCGCTTTTCGGCTTCTAGCTGTGCGATGATTTCTTGTTGTCGTTCTTTTCTCATAAGTTCCCCTGTCGAATTAAATAAAGGTAAGCAGCTCGCTCACATCTTTTCTAGGCGGAGCCTTGATTTCACCTTCAAGCGGGTATCCCATAGGAATTACGGCACCGATCCTTTGGTTTTCCGGAATGTCCAAGACTTTTTTGATTTCTTCCTCGTCAAAATATCCCTGGATTACCGTTCCGATGCCCTTTTCGTAGGCCGCAAGACAAAATGTCTGGGCTGCGATTCCCGCATCGAACATCTGCCATCCGTCGCCCTTTTGAGTAGAAAAGCTTCCGTCCTTTTCGTAGCCGGAAATTCCCTCCTCGTAGGTGAGAATTGCAATCGCCGCTGCCCCCGCAAGGGTTTTGATGTTATATGTAAATCCGTAGGTGCATTTGTCGCCGGCGATTTCCGCGATCTTTTCCTTGTCGCAAACCACGATATATCTAACAATTTGCGTGTTTTTCCAGGATGGTGCAAATCTTGCAGTTTCAACGATTCCCTCGATTACCTCCCGTGGGATTTTTTTGTCCTGAAACTTTCTTACGCTTCTTCTTTCTTTTATGCCTTTGATTAAGTCCATTTTCGTCCTCCTAATATATAACTGCGCTCTCCTAAAGCGTTGTTGCCATGTGTTTCAGCGTTCTAACCAGCTGACAGGTATAGCTCATCTCGTTGTCATACCATGCCACCACCCGCACCTCAAAAATATGGGTGCCGCATTGCTGTGCCAGGGTCTGGGTGGCATCGAAAAGCGAGCCGTATTCCATTCCGATGATGTCCGAGCTTACAAGCTCCTCCTCTGTATATCCGAAGGAAGCGTTTGCCGCTGCCTTCATTGCGGCGTTAATTCCCTCGACGGATACCGTGTCCGTCATGTCCTTGAGGGTGGCGTCCAATATTGTGATGGAGCCCGTAGGAACCGGCACTCGCTGCGCCGAACCGATGAGCTTGCCGGAAAGCTCCGGGATTACAAGGCCTATCGCCTTTGCGGCGCCGGTGGAATTGGGAACGATATTGAGGGCGCCTGCTCTTGCCCTGCGCAGATCCCCTTTTCTGTGCGGCCCGTCCAGTATCATCTGGTCGCTGGTGTAGGCATGAATCGTGGTCATAAATCCGGTGCGGACTTCCCTGTAGTCGTTCAGCGCCTTTGCCATGGGCGCAAGGCAGTTGGTGGTGCATGAAGCAGCGGAAACGATGTTATCCTCCGGGCTCAGGGTTTCGTGGTTTACTCCGTAAACGATGGTCGGAAGGTCGTTTCCTGCTGGAGCAGAGATCAAAACTTTCTTTGCGCCTGCGTCGATATGCGCCCGGGACTTCGCCTTCGATGTATAAAATCCCGTGCATTCCAGCACGACGTCAATCTCAAGGTCTTTCCAAGGCAATTTGCCGGCGTCTGCTTCCTTGAAAATCGGCACTCGTTTTCCGTCGACTGTGATGGATTCCTCGTCACAATCTACCTCATGACCTCTGAAAGAGCCCTGGGAGCTGTCATATTTTAGAAGGTGCGCCAGCATCCGCGGCTCTGTCAAGTCGTTAATAGCTGCAACCTCAAGCTCCGCATCGTCAAACATGCGTCGAAATGCCAGTCGCCCGATGCGGCCAAAGCCGTTAATCGCCACTCTGATCATCTGTATTCCCCCTTTTTTACAGTCATTTTTATAGTCATTTCAATGGGCGAAAACAAATACCGGTTCTCGCCTCGAAACATAACAAATTTGAAATAAAAGGGGCTGCCACATTAACGGGAAATAACCGTTTGGGCGCAGCCCCTTTTGTGCTATCGTCTTATTAAATGACGCAGGATTTTCGCCTCCACAAAGGCTTCGAGGACATAAATTGCTTTGCTGCTTAGTCCTCGGAGCCACAAATCCTGTGTGCTCCTGCGGAATCGCGCGGCAGCAATTTTGTCTCTACGCCTTCTAAGCCTCAGCAAGCAACGCGGTGGGCGAAGCGACAATTCGCTATTCTATTATTTCCGTAACTACGCCAGACCCTACTGTACGACCGCCTTCACGAATAGCGAATCTCAATCCCTCTTCGATTGCGATCGGAGTGATGAGCTTTACTTCCATGATGATGTTATCTCCAGGCATACACATTTCGGTTCCTTCAGGGAGCTTAAGGTCGCCGGTTACGTCGGTTGTTCTGAAATAGAACTGCGGTCTATAACCGTTGAAGAACGGGGTATGTCTTCCGCCTTCTTCTTTCTTCAGTACGTATACCTGTCCCTTGAAGTGAGTATGCGGATGAATGGAACCCGGCTGGCAGAGTACCTGTCCTCTTTCGATTTCGTTTCTCTGTACGCCTCTGAGAAGTGCACCGATGTTGTCGCCTGTTTCTGCTCTGTCAAGGAGCTTTCTGAACATTTCTACGCCGGTTACAACTACTTTTCTCTTTTCTTCGGTAAGTCCTACGATTTCTACTTCGTTACCTACTTCCAGTACGCCTCTTTCTACTCTTCCGGTTGCTACGGTACCACGACCTGTGATGGAGAATACGTCTTCTACAGGCATCAGGAACGGCTTGTCGTTATCTCTTTCAGGTTCAGGAATGTAGCTGTCTACTGCTTCGAAGAGTTCGATGATCTTGTCGCCCCATGGACCTGCAGGATCTTCGAGTGCGCCAAGAGCGGAGCCTCTGATGATCGGTGTGTCGTCGCCAGGGAATTCGTAGTCGTCAAGAAGTTCTCTTACTTCCATTTCTACCAGGTCAAGGAGTTCTTCGTCATCTACCATATCGCACTTGTTCAGGAATACGATGATGTAAGGTACGCCTACCTGTCTGGAAAGAAGGATGTGTTCTCTTGTCTGAGGCATCGGTCCGTCTGTTGCTGCTACTACGAGGATTGCGCCGTCCATCTGTGCTGCACCTGTGATCATGTTCTTTACATAGTCAGCGTGGCCCGGGCAGTCTACGTGAGCGTAGTGTCTGTTCGGAGTTTCGTATTCTACGTGAGCTGTAGAAATGGTGATACCTCTTTCTCTTTCTTCCGGAGCCTTGTCGATCTGGTCGAAGTCTACCTTCTGGCCAAGTCCGTATCTTTCGTAAAGAGTCTTGGTGATAGCTGCCGTAAGAGTTGTCTTACCGTGGTCTACGTGACCGATTGTACCGATATTAATATGCGGTTTTGTTCTTTCGAATTTCTGTTTTGCCATTTT
>CAVGEP010000075.1:0-7235 GCA_963628105.1 Alistipes communis | reverse complement strand
GGCGTAGACGAAATTATTTCCCCGGTACCTACCGCGGTCATTGCACTGATTCACGGCGGCAAGGGAGAGGGAAAATGCGTAGCTCTCAGAGCGGATATCGATGCGCTTCCGGTGACGGAAGAAACGGGACTTCCCTACAGCAGCGAGGAACCCGGAATGATGCACGCCTGCGGACACGATATGCACGCCTCCATGCTGCTGGGAACGGCGAAAATCCTCTGCAATCACAGAGACGACTTTGCCGGAACCGTTAAGCTGATCTTCCAGCACAGCGAGGACACCCTTCCGGGAGGAGCCAAGGAGCTTGTGGAAGTGGGGGCTTTGGAAAATCCCCATGTAGACGCCATCTTTGGTATGCATGTTAACCCGGATGAAAAAATCGGCAAGATCGGTATGCTTGCAGGACCCCTCACCACATCGGTAGACCTTTACGATATAACCGTTAAGGGAAGGGGCGGACACGGCTCTACGCCGCACCTGACAAAAGACCCTATTCTGGCGGCTTGTCAGGCGGTTACCCTGCTACAGCAGATTCCGGGGCACTATGTTGACCCGCTGGAAACCGTGATTTTTCCGATTTGCAGCATTCACAGCGGAGATGCGCCGAATGTCATTCCGGGAGAGGCTAAGTTCAGCGGTATCGCAAGATCCTATCTTGACAGGATACGAGAGGATGTAACAAGGCAGGTATTCGACATTGCGACTGGGATGGAAAAGGTCTCCGGCTGCAAGTTTGATATAAACCACTATGAGGGATATCCGGCTTGCTATAACGATGAGGCTCTTACGGAGCTTGCAGACGCGGCAGTGAGCGAGGCTCTGGGCGAAGACAGCGTAATTTACTTCGAAAAGCCTTTGTCCTTCAGTGAGGACTTTGGCTACTACACCAAGATGACCGGAACGCCAGGCTGCTACATGATGCTATTTGCGGGGCACGAGGGACCGCTGGTTCCTCTTCACAATCCGAAATGCGCAGTCAAAGAAGAGTCGATGCCATACGGCATGGCGGCGATGAGCTCCGTGGCGCTAAGATACCTCGGCGACGGACAGAAATAGGGACAGAAATAACCTCTGCCTGCCGGAACATATAACATTTGCTTATCGGGCGACCTGCTTTTGCAATCATCAAAAAATATTCAAAAAAGACCTAAGTAGACTGCCTGATGCCACATCTGCAAGAAAATAGCGCGCTTGCAAACGGGGCAATATATTTACAACACAAAAGAGAAAGAGAGGAAAAACGCTATGTATAATTTTGTACTCGCATTTGTAATCTGCGGCATCGTTTACGTAATCGGTGAAGTTGTTGCAACGGTTACAAAAGCATGGATCCCTTCGGTTTTCGTAACCGCTTGCGTTATGCTTGTGGGATACTGGACAATCATTCCAAAGACGGTGGTAAGCGACTCAATGCTTATCCCATTCGGAAGCACCATCGGTATTTATCTTTTGATCACCCACATGGGTACTGTTATCAGCCTGAAGCAGCTCAAAGAACAGTGGAGAACCATTGTTGTCTGCTTGGCAGGACTTGCCGGCATGATGGTTCTGGGCTATTTTGTAGGCGGTCTGTTCATGGATAGAGAACTGATTATCGCAGGACTTCCGCCGCTGACAGGTGGTATCATCGCCGCTACGATGATGCAGACTGCGGCTCAGGAAGCAGGCTTAGAACTTGCGGCGGTATTCGCAATTGCAATGTACTGCGTACAAGGCTTCGTAGGTTACCCGCTGACGGCGGTTTGCCTTCAGTCCTACGGAAAGAAGCTGGTAAAGGGTCTGCGTGACGGTTCCATCGTGATTACCGAGCAGGACAGAATCGAAATGGCGAATGCCGGAATGACAGCGATTCCAACAGACGAGAAAAAGAAATTGCTGCCTAAGATTCCGGATAATTATAACACTCCGGGGCTTATGCTCCTGAAACTGGGCGCTGTAGCTTGGATCGCGACTCAGCTGGGAACAGTAAACTTCCCGGGAATCGGAACCATCAGCGGTGCAATCTGGGCTTTGGTTCTGGGCGTTGCTTTCACCACAATCGGCTTCCTTGACACAAGCCTTTTGAACAGAGCAAACTCCTTCCAGATCATCATGTTCGCCCTTATGATGTACGTATTCGACGGTCTCAAGGACTGCACGCCGGCAATGCTTAAGCAAATTATCGGACCGATGATTCTCCTGATTCTCATCGGTGTTGCAGGTATGGGCATCTTCGCCTTCGTCATCGCAAAGATTCTCAAGATGCCTTTCGAGCTGGCATTCGCAAACGGACTTACCGCATTATATGGATTCCCGTGCGATGCAATCATCACAGAATCCACTTGCAAGGGCGTAAGCGAAACCGAAGAGGAAAGACAGTACCTGCTGAGCAAGATGTTCCCGTCCATGGTAGTCGGCGGATTCATCACAGTAACAATCACTTCTGTATTTATCGCAGGTATATTCGCAACCTTGCTGTAATTGCTGATTTCGCACCCGTCATACATACAGGCGGCTGCTTTTTATTCATAAGGAGGTAAACAAAATGAAAGATGTTTGGGAAATGGCGAAAGAAAACGAAGAGTATATAATCGGAAGAAGAAGGTATTACCACGCTCATCCGGAGCCATCGATGCACGAAGTTGAAACCACAAAGGCCATCGCGGCGGATCTTGAAGCCATGGGTATCGAATACAAGACATTCCCTGATCATACGGGGGTGCTGGGCGTAATCCACGGCGGGAAGCCGGGAAAGGGCATCATGCTCAGAGCGGATATTGACGGACTTTCGGGGGTACATGAGGCGACGGGACTTCCTTTTGCCAGCCAGAATCCGGAATGTATGCACGCCTGCGGACACGACACCCATATCAGCGTTTTACTGGGGGCGGCAAAGATTTTGAACGAAATCAAGGACGAACTTTGCGGAACCATCAATCTTTGCTTCGAACCGGCGGAGGAGACCTTGCAGGGCGCATCCCTTATGATCAAGGACGGCTGTCTGGATGGCATGGACGCTTGCTTCGGTATGCACACATGGAGTGGAGGACACTGCGGCAATGCGACCTTCTCAAAGGGTAACATCATGGCAGCCGGCGGAATGTTCACCATCACCGTTGACGGCTACGCCTCCCACGGCGCATGTCCGCAGGACGGGCACGACGCAATCATTGCAGCCTGCAGCATCGCGATGAATCTCCAGACCTATGTTTCCAGGAGAAACAACCCGCTGAATCCGTTGGTACTTACAATTGGAACCATCCACGGCGGCGCTCGTTGGAACTGCGTGGCAAATCAGGTTATCATGGAAGGAACCCTGAGAACCTTCGATGCGGAGGTTCGTAAGAACCTTCATAAGGATCTGAGCCAGATCATTGAAAATACAGGCAAGGCTCTGGGCGTAACCGCAAAACTTGACTATGAAGAGATGTGGCCGCCTACAATCAACTCCGATGAAAATATGCTCTCCATTTCCAGAAACGCCGCAATAAAGCTTTTTGGAGAGGACGCGCTGGAAGAACAGCCGCCTACAATGGGCGGAGAATCCTTCTCCCTCTATCTTGAAAAAATCCCGGGCGTTTTCGGCTTTATGGGAAGCTACGATGACGTACACTGCTATGGCAACCACAACGAAAAATACGATATCGACGAAAGCATCTTAAAGCGCAGCGTCGCCCTGTTCGTCCAGGTTACGATTGATTTCTTAAACGGCGAAGGAAAAGGAGGCTGCAAATAAGATGAATATTGCTGAAGCGGCACAAAAGTATGCAGATTATACCATAGAAATGCGGAGATATTTCCACAAATATCCGGAACTCAGCTTGCACGAAGAAAATACGGCAAAGAAGATTCGCGAGGAACTGACGAAGATGGACATTCCTTTTGTTGCCATGGCGGGTAACGGGACGGTGGCTACCATCGGCGGCAAGAAGCCGGGCAAATGTGTTTTGCTCCGTGCGGACATGGACGCACTTCCGGTACAGGAGGAAAACGATTTTGAATATGCCTCCACAAATCCCGGAGTAATGCACGCCTGCGGCCATGACAGCCACAGCGCAATGCTGCTGGGCTGCGCAAAAATCCTGAAGGACGTGGAAGACGAGATAAACGGAACGGTGAAACTGTGCTTTCAGCTTTCGGAAGAAAACGGCCAGGGCGCAAAGCTGATGATCAAAGACGGCGCTCTCGAAGGCGTTGACGCTTGCTTTGCGCTTCATGTATGGGCGGATGTGGACAGCGGATATGTCGCCGTGGCTCCGGGGCCTGTGATGGCAGGAGCAAACATGTTCGAAATCGAGATCAAGGGTAAGGGAAGCCACGGCTCCGCACCTCAACAGGGCATGGACGCACTGACAACCGGCTGTGCGGTGGTCGAGGAGCTGCAAAAGATTATAAGCCGGGAAATCGATCCGCAGGATCCGGCGGTTATCACCGTTGGCTCCTTTAACAGCGGCACAGGCTGGAACATCATCGCGGACACCGCCAAGATGGTAGGCACCACTCGCTGCTATTCCAAGGAAGTCAACGCATATCTTCCGGAGGCTATGGAACGCATCGTGAAGAATGTCTGCGCGGCCCATCGCTGCGAGGGCAAGCTTACCTATACCCCGATTGTAGACCCTACCATCAACGACGAAAAGCTGTCCCGGCTGGCCCAGGGCGCGGTGGCAAAGACCTTCGGCGAGGGCAAGGTACAGCACCTGAAGCCTGTAACCGGAGGCGAGGATTTCTCCGAGATGATGCGGGATATTCCGGGGACGATCTGCATGGTGGGAGTGCGCAATCCTAAAATCGACGCCGTTTATGCAAACCACCACGGCAAATTCAAAGTTGACGAAGCGGAAATGGTAAAGGGCGCAGGACTTTACGCCCAGCTTGCCGTTGACTATCTCAACCAAAATACGCTGTAAAATCCAATTTTATAAATTACGGTAGTAGAGCGAAGACAGATCAGTTTTCGCTCTACTTCGCGAGGAGCGCGGCGGATGTATAAAAAGCCAGCAACAAAATTGCGCAAGCGCGATTCCGCAGGGGTGAACAAAGCTTCTAACCCCGGGGACTAAGCGCACGAGCAATTTATGTATGCTGGCTTATATTTTAAATATTGACATGGGAGTTTGCAATTCAGTCCAAAGCTTGCGAGCAGGTGAAAGGCAAGCCGCAGACGAGGAGTGCGTGAGAGGGAAAACTGATATTTGTTTTCGCCCCTCTTAGAGAATTGTCATAACCTTGTCAGGATTTACTTGCTTTTGTGTTGATTATGTGATAAAATATGGTTACGAAGTTTTATCAATTTATTTAACTAAAGAGAGGTATTATCTATGACAAACGAAAACAAGACGCCACGGCAGCCCAGCTTCATCGTGGCACTGATTCCGATTGTTACCATGATCGCCCTGATGCTTTATTGCTTCCTGGGCGGATCGGAATCCGAATACCATGACGCTCATATGCCATTGGTATTGTCTATTATCGTAGCTTGCATCGTTGGTATTTCCTGCGGACACAGCTTCAAGGAAATGCTTGCGGGCATGATCGACCGTCTGAGCGCTTCCATGGAAGCGGTTCTGATTCTGTGTACGGTAGGTTTCCTGGTATCCAGTTTCATGGCTTCCGGAGCGATTCCGTCACTGATCGTTTACGGTCTTGACCTGCTGACACCGAAGCTGTTCCTGCCGGTAGGCTGCATCCTTTGCGCCATCGTAGGTCTTGCTTGCGGTTCCTCTTGGACGACTACCGCCACCATCGGTCTTGCGTTCCTGGGAATCGGCGCAGGTCTTGGTATCAACCCGGCTATCACGGCAGGCATGATTATTTCCGGCGCTTATGTAGGCGACAAATTCTCACCGCTGTCCGACACCACCAACCTGGCTGCGGCAGTAGCTGAAACAGGACTTTTCGACCATGTAACCGCAATGGTTTCCACCACGGGCCCGACCATGATCATCGCTTTGGTGCTTTACACCGTGCTTGGACTTAACATCGATGCCAGCGCTTACGATCCTGCGGTTGCGGCAAGCATCCAGGAAGCATTCGGCGAAGCCTTCAACATCAGCCCGCTTCTTCTGATTCCGATTATCGTGGTAATCATCATGTGTATCCTTCGCGTGCCTGGACTTGTGGGTATCGCAGTTTCAGTAGCGGTTGCAACCGTTTTCATGATTATCTTCCAGCCGGTTGACATCTACGGAAGCCGCGCTCTGGGCGACATCTTCAACATGCTCCACTACGGTATCGAAGTTGAAACAGGCAACGAGGTTGCAGACTCCATTCTCAGCAAAGCAGGCGGTATGGACGGCACCATGTGGACCATCAACCTGATCATCGTAGCTCTTGCTTACGGCGGTGCCCTTGAACGCTGCGGATGCATCGAGCGTCTGTTCGGCGGTCTGAAGCACAAGATCAATTCCGTAGGAAGCCTTATCTTGGCTACGCTGGTTACATCCATCTTCTGCGATGCGACAATGTGCGACCAGTTCCTGGGAATCGGCGTTCCGGCTCCGATCTACGCAGACAAGTTCGATGAACTTGGACTCAGCAGAAATATGCTTTCCCGTACTCTGGAAGACGCAGGTACTCTTTGGGCGGTTATGTTCCCATGGACAGGATGCGGTGCTTACCAGACCGGGGTACTGGGCATGAGCCCGTTCGTATTCTTCCCTTATGCATTCGTAAATCTCATCAATCCGATTTACGCTTACATAACGGCTGCAACCGGACGCAACATCTTCTGGGCTGACGGTTCCTACACGAACCTGTTCGGAAAGACTCGCGCAGGCAAGGTTGCGGGAGCTCCTGAAGAAGCTCACCAGAAAGCCCTTGAATGCCTCGAAGCTCGCCGCGCTGCGGGTAAGGCTCCAAAGGTTAACGCTTAAACGCTTAATTAACGCTTAATTAACGCGTAGCAGAGCTTAATTTTCGGTAAATTTTGGGCGCGCCGGGAAACTGACGCGCCCTTTTATGACTTTTATGAAAGGACGCATAGACATGAAAAAGATGCTTCCGTGGGACTCGCTTCCGCCGCCGATTTATACCGCCAGGGCATATAAGCCCCGTAAGAAATGGGTCAAAATCGGAGGGTGGGTGCTTGTGGCTGTTTTGCTGATCTTTGGAGCTACATCCATGGACAGGAACCTGCCCCTTGCTGTGATTTCCATGATTTTTTCCATATTATACTCAATCACTCTGGTGACGGAAAAGGACGCTGCCCTCACTTCACGGGGGATGGAAATTTTCTATAATATGCAGGTTACCAC
>CAVGEP010000074.1:0-7246 GCA_963628105.1 Alistipes communis | reverse complement strand
CGTAACTATCATCATGTCGCCAAGAGCTCCGAATATTGTCCCCGCGATTGCCGCAGCATAAAGTAATATGGACAAAATAAGCACCGGCATCCCGTTTTTCTTTCCTGTCAAAATTTTTTCTTCCATTTCAAAAAACCTCGCTTTCCCTTTTGTATCATTATGATATTATTTCAATATCATAATGTCAATAGGGTTTCGAGGTTTTTCTTGATTTTTTTGTTTTCTTATTTTGCCCGTTGCTCCGCGTCGCAATAAATGCAGCGGTAGGCTTTTTTCTCCGGGTCTACGAGCCGGAAGGTATGCACAATTTCCTGTTCCGTTGTGGTGATGCACCGGGGGTTCTTGCAGCGGATGACGTTCCTTATGGTCTTTGGCAGCTGCAGATGAAGCTTTTGTTCAAGGCTTCCGTCTTTCACAAGGTTTACGGTGATATTGCTGTCGATATAGCCCAGTATATCCAAGTCGATATCGATGCGGTCGTCAATTTTGATAATATCTTTTTTGCCGTATTTTTCGCTTTCCGCATTCTGAATAACCGCCACGCAGCTATCCAATTTGTCGAGTCCCAAAAGCTCGTATACCATCATGCTTTTGCCCGCCTTGATGTGGTCGAGCACGATTCCGTTTTTTACGCCGTCTATATTCATGATTTTTCCTCCATTCCGTTTGTATATGCGCTTTATACTCTCTTAATGCCCAGCAAGAACAGGATCAGCGCCATGCGTATGTGTTTGCCGCAGAGTGCCTGGAAAAAGTAGCAGGCACGCGGGTCGTCGTCCACTTCCACAGAAATCTCGTTGACGCGCGGCAGCGGGTGCAGAATGGTCAGGCTTTCCTTTGCCGGTGCCAGTTTTTCAAGATTGAGTATGTAGCTGTCCTTGAGTCTTACATAATCTTCTTCGTTGAAGAAACGCTCTTTCTGTACACGGGTCATGTAGAGGATGTCAAGCTCCGGCATCGCCTCTTCCAGGGACTCCGTCTCTTTCCACTCAGCCCCTGCCCCGTCCATTTTCTCCTTGACATAGTCCGGAACCTGAAGCTCCTGGGGCGAGATCAGCACAAAACGAATGTTTTTGTAGCGCAGCATGGCCTCGATGAGGGAGTGTACGGTACGACCAAATTTGAGGTCGCCGCAAAGTCCGATGGTCATGTCTTCCAGACGTCCTTTTTTTCGCTTTATGGTAAGCAGGTCCGTCAGGGTCTGGGTTGGATGGAAATGTCCTCCGTCCCCGGCGTTGATGATCGGCACGGTCGTCCGCTGGCAAGCCACAATGGGCGCACCCTCCTTCGGGTGCCGCATGGCAATGATATCCGCATAGCAGCCCACGGTACGGACGGTGTCGCTGACGCTTTCGCCCTTTGCCGCGGAGCTTGAATTTGCTTCGGAAAATCCCAGCACGCTGCCGCCAAGTTCCAGCATCGCCGCCTCGAAGCTCAGTCTCGTCCTTGTGCTCGGTTCGAAGAACAATGTCGCCAGCTTCTTGTGGGCGCAAATATTCTCGTATGCGGCAGGATTCGCAATGATATCGTCGGCTACCCCAATCAGGCCGTCTATTTCTTCTACGCTAAGGTCGGTAATGTTAATCAGATTTCTTATTTCACTCATGGTTTTCTCCTCTCATCCAACTTTCATCTGACGGGTTATCTCTGAATTTCAGAATTCTCTCCTTGTCTTCGGGCCGTATGTAGCCCCTTGCCGCCGCAACCTCCACCAGGGTGTCCAGGTCGCAGAGGCTGACATTCTTTACATCACCCGCCTCCATTCTGTCAATGCCCTTTTGCATACCGTAGGTAAAGATGCTGGCGATTCCCAGAACCTCTGCCCCTGCCTCTCGAAGGACATTTACCGTGTCTACCGCAGAGCCTGCGGTGGAAATCAAGTCCTCCACAACCACAACCTTCTGTTTCGGCAGAAGCTTACCCTCGATTTGATTGGTTCTTCCGTGATCCTTTGCCGAGCTTCTGACATATCCCATAGGCAGGTCCATCAGATGCCCGACGATGGCGGCGTGAGCAATCCCGGCGGTACTTGTTCCCATCAGTACCTGGCAGTCCGGATAATTCTCGCGAATCACCTGGCAAAGTCCGTTTTCTACCACGGTTCTCACCTCCGGTGCGGTCAGGGTCAAACGGTTGTCACAATAGATGGGGCTTTTGATGCCGCTTGCCCATGTGAAGGGCTCCTCCGGTCTCAAAAACACAGCCTCAATGGACAGCAGCCCTCTCGCAATTTCTTTTTTCAAATTCATCTCATTCTCCTTTCGGATTTTGTTTTATTTATCAATCATCAATACTTAGTCAACAAATTCTCTCACGCATCTGCGATAAGCCTCAACGGGATTCTCCGCCTGTGTGATCGGCCGGCCTACCACGATATAGTCGGACCCAAGCTCCTTTGCCCTCGCCGGAGTCGTAACCCGTGCCTGATCCCCCGAATCGCTCTCCGCAAAGCGCACTCCCGGAGTCACGGTCAAGAATTCCTTCCCGCAGGCCTCATGCACCCGGGCTGCCTCGAGGGGGGAACAGACAACTCCATCAAGCCCTGCTCTCTTTGCGTTATAAGCGTAGTGCATCACCACCTCTTCCAGCGGCTTTTCAATCAAAAGCTCCTCCCTCATGCGTTTCTCGTCGGTGGAAGTAAGCTGAGTAACAGCGATAAGAAGAGGCCTGCTGCCGTCTTTTCGGGTCAATCCATCAAGCGCCGCCTCCATCATGGTAGCCGTGCCTGCCGCGTGCAGATTGCACATATCCACATCAAGCTCCGACAAAACTTTCATGGTTCGTTTGACCGTATTCGGGATGTCATGAAGCTTCAAATCGAGGAAAATCCGGTGTCCTCTTGCCTTGATATCCCTGACAATCTGCGGCCCCTGGCTATAAAATAGCTCCATGCCGATCTTTACATAGGGTTTTTCTTCGGTAAACCGCTCCAAAAATTCAATCGTCTCCGCCCGGGACGGAAAGTCACAGGCGATAATTACATCTTTTCCCATATCAATGTCCTCCTCCGATTATTTGTTTTAAGTCTGTAATACCATATTTTTCGCATACCGCCGGAAGCCCCTCTATAATCCTCTTGCAGGCAAAGGGATCCACCAGATTTGCCGCGCCGATTTGAACCGCCGTGGCTCCTGCCAGCATCATTTCTATAACATCCTCCGGGCTGCCGACGCCGCCCATTCCTACGATTGGAATATTTACCGCCTCGTATACCTGCCATACCATTCGCAGCGCCACAGGCAAAATCGCGTGACCGGAAAGACCTCCCGTCTTGTTTGCGATCACCGGTTTCTTCGTTTTCAAATCGATTCGCATCCCAAGCAGGGTGTTAATCAGGCTGACTCCGTCTGCTCCCGCTGTCTCGCAGGCTACGGCGATTTCCGCTATATCCGTCACATTGGGGGAAAGCTTGATGAGAATCGGCTTTTCTGTAACCTTGCGAACGGAAGCCGTCACCTCAGCCGCCGCCTTTGGACTCGTGCCAAAAGCCATTCCTCCGCCATGGACATTGGGGCAGCTGATGTTTATCTCGTACCAGCCGATTTGCTTTCCGGCTGCCTCGTCTTCCTCGAATTTTTCCACCGTCTGCCGATAATCATCTGTAGAAAATCCGCTGATGTTTGCCATAACCGGCTTTTGGAAGAACCTCTTCATGGCGGGAAGTTCCTCTCGGATCACGGCGTCTACCCCCGGATTTTGCAGTCCTACCGCGTTTAACATTCCGGCGGGACATTCCGCAATGCGAGGCGCAGGGTTTCCGAACCTGGGCTGCAAGGTAGTTCCCTTAAAGGATAAGGTCCCCAGACAGTTGATGTCATAAAGCTCCGCAAATTCTCTGCCGTATCCAAAGGTTCCGCTGGCGGCAATAACCGGATTGTCAAGGGCAATGCCGCACAGATTTACTCTCGTATCTACCACCTTATCTACCATATCTACCATAGGATTTCCTCTCTTTCCAGCACCGGACCGTCTTTGCAAATTCGCTTGCTTCCATATTTTGTTTCGCAGGAGCAGCCCATGCAGGCTCCGAAGCCGCAACCCATGCGTTCCTCAAAGCTGTACTGTCCGGAGGTCTTGGCAACTCCCTCGATGGCCCGAAACATCGCTTCCGGCCCGCAGGCGTAGAAATAGCTGTATTCCATATCGGAAAGCACGTCGGTGACCAGTCCCCGAATGCCGCCAGAGCCGTCTGCCGTTGCCAGCAGCACCTGAGCGCCTGCTTCCTCGAATTCTTCTTTGTAGAAAATTTCTTCCGCCGTATTAAAGCCCAGAATCACCCGTACCGACCGGATTTTTTCTTTTCCTTCTTCCTTTTCCTTGATTCCCCTGCCTGTCTCGCCGGTCTCGCCCATCTCGCCCTTGGTTTTCAGTGCCTTAACCAATCCGTAAAGAGGCGGGATTCCCACGCCTCCGCCGATCAAGACCGGATCTTTCCCGGCTTTTTCAATGTCATAGCCGTTGCCCAGTCCCGTCAGCACGTCAAGGCTCTTTCCCGGCTGCATATCAGCCATCGCCCGGGTTCCCTTGCCAACGACTTTATAAATGATCTTCAGCCCGTTCTCGCTGTAGTCGCAAACCGAAATCGGCCGGCGGAGGAAAAGTCCGTCTATCTTTATGTTTATAAACTGCCCCGGCCTTTGGCAACCCGAAGTATCTCCCGTCAGTATCATCTCGTAGACCGACGGCGCAAGGCTTCTGTTCTTTTCGATTGTAAAAATTCCCTGATTCATTTGTTTTCCTTTGTCATTCTTTGCTATTCTTTGACTTTCTTTGCTTTCCCTTGCTATCCTCTGCTGACCTCTGAGCTCCTCGCCTCGTCCCAAATGGTCCTTCCTCCCAGCACATTGCGGATACATCTTCCGTAAACCCGCTCTCCCGCAAAAGGCGTGGCTCTGCCCTTCGAATAAAACTTCTCGGGATCGATTTCGTAAGATGCGGAAAGATCCCAGATCGCATAGTCCCCTGCTTTCTCGGCATCCGCAAGTCCGAAGCGTCTTCTGGGGGCGATTGCCATCAGATCAATCAGTTTTTCGAGACTGAGTATTCCTGTTTTCACTAATTTTGTATATAGCATCAGAAAGGCGGTTTCCAGTCCCACGACGCCCATGGCGCTTTCTTTCAGACCCTTGGCTTTTTCTTCCCTGCTGTGGGGCGCATGGTCTGTTGCAATCATATCGATGGTTCCGTCAAGGATGCCCTGCAGGAGCGCCTCCTGATCCTCTTTGCTTCGGATGGGCGGGTTCATCTTGAACCTGCCGTCCTCTTGTATCTCCTCGTCACAGAACAGCAGGTAATGGGGCGCGGTCTCGCAGCTCACATCAAGGCCTCTTGCCTTTGCCTCTGCAAGCAGCTCCACGCTTTCCTTCGTGGAAATATGGCAGACGTGATATTTGCAGCCCGTCTCTTTCACCAGACCCAGGTCCCTCTGAATGGGCCGCCATTCGCTTTCGGAGGAAATGCCCTCGTGCCCATGTTTTCTCGCATAACTGCCCTCGTGTATATATCCTCCCTTTCGCAAGGTAAGATCCTCGCAGTGGGCTGCAATGGGCAGGTTCAGCTTTCTCGCAATGCGCATGGCTTCTTTCATGAGCGCTGGGTCGTTCAGCCCTGTTCCGTCATCGCTGAATCCTATTACGTATGGCGCCATGGCTTCCAAATCCGCAAGTTTTCTCCCTTTTTCGCCGACGGTAATCGCACCGTAGGGGCGAACATCCACAAGGGCGTCTCTTGCAATCATTGCTCTCTGTATATTCAAATTCTCCAGGCTGTCCGGCACGGGATCGAGGTTCGGCATGGAAAAAATATGTCCGTAGCCCGATGCCGCCGCCGCTTTTGTCCCGGTCAAAATCGTCTCTTTATAGGAAAATCCCGGCTCTCGCAAATGTACATGGACATCTACAAAAGATGGGATTTTAATAAGCTTGCTCTCTTTCATTGCCGTTCCTCCGTTTTTTCCGTAACAAAAAACCTGCCGTGTCGGCAGGCTTGAAATCACGTTGCAGAAAATAGAAGCCGAAGGGCAGATACTCTTGCCATTATTCCTCTTGCTTCTCTTTCGTTCTTCTCTTTCGTTCCTATGTCCACCTTGCCGACATCTCTGTATCGCGCTTAAAGATTTCTTTCGTTTTGAATTTTAACACATAGGCACTTGCCTGTCAATGAAAAAATCAGTTTTGGCATTTTTTTATGAATCGGCTACAATCAGTCTAAGGAGAATACGATTTGAGAGAATAGCAAGCACAGCAAGTGTAGATACACTTGCGAAAAACGCATGGTGGCCTGACTGGATAGAATGTAGAAAAACTGTCTGGCTTTTCTATGATAGTGCATATCTTCCGAAGTATTTGGCGGCATTTTCTCCGCGATGATACTCAGGTCATCCCGTTCCGCTAAATGTCATCCATTACAGATTTCCTGCCAAAAGTAGTGCCCGGCAGATTGGCGGCAAAAGCCGTTTCAGAGAGATTGTTTTCAACGGCAATATTCTGCATGGTACGGTCATCCAGCCATTTGTCCATCACACAGACAGCGGCGGGATTCCCCGCAAAGACCTTATCGGTAAACGCATCAACTACATATTGTTTCATAGCAGCCTCCTTATTTTCTTCGATTGGAAAGATATTCACTGACTAATTGGATACACTTAGGGAAACTCTCACGGCACAGACCGACACGAAGATATTCGTCCGAGCTTTCCAGTACCGAGGAGGGAACGATCAAAACACCCGTATGCTCCAGAACCTCCATGCAGAAATCCATAGCACTTTGACCTCCCAGCAGCTTTACATAGGCCATTGTCGCACCCTTGGGCGGTACATAGGCGAAAAGGTCTGTGTGCTGCTGCACAAATTGTTCCAGCAGGGCAGCGTTTCGACGCACGATTGCATTATTGCGCTGCATGATGGCATCCCGTTTATTCAACAACTCGCCAGCAATCCATTGGCACGGCAAGTTGGAACAAGTGCTGGTAAAATGACGATAAGCTAACAGTTTGTGCATAAGTTCCGAGCTTTTTGTCGCTACCCATCCCAACCGAAGCCCCGGAGCGGCAAAGGTTTTGGAGAAGCTCCCCAGCGCAACAATCCAAGCCATTTCACCGTCTGTTAAGCAAGCTCCTGTCGGATTATGCGGATAATTCAAAATCAGCAAACGAGTTTTAGGAGTGATTTTTGTTTTCAGCGTTTCCAGATTAAACGCCCACTTTTCTTCAAAACCGGGGCGGTATTCGATGATAGAACAGCCAATT
>CAVGEP010000073.1:0-7256 GCA_963628105.1 Alistipes communis | reverse complement strand
TTTTTTGCTTGATTCTATTGTATCATGTTCACGATAAATTCGCCATCACTTGTCCAATCTTATGGTACCATTATATTGTAGCCATGCGAATGTCAAAACTTTCAAAAAACTGTTTGCCAAAAATCGTCAGTCGAATCGGCTTGGAAGATGGTATATTGAAAAAAGCCCGGAGCATTTGCTTCGAGCCTTTTAGTAAAAATCATATTTAGTTTCCGAGCACACATCCCTTATCTTGACAGCACAGCATCATTTCTGGAAAGAAGATACACGCAATACTGGTTCATGCTGATTCCCTCCCGCTGAGAGTGTTCTGCCAGGGATCTATGCAGGCTTCGCGGAATCCTAAGTTTGAATTGTCCTGAAAAATTTTCCAAGCTGTCCGGATCATAAATTTCCAGCCCATCTTCGAGTGCAGCCTCAATCCAAACTTTTTTCGCTTCCAAAGCGTTTGCCACCGCACTTTCGACGGTTTCTCCGCAGGTAATACAACCGGGCAAATCCGGATACGAAACTACAAATCCGCCCTCGTCGGTATCTTCTACAATTTCCATGCGATAGTGCATTGCCATATAATCATTCAAAGTCTTCATCGTTACCTGCCTCGCTTTCCACAATCTGCCGCACCATTTCGACATATACTTTTTTAATGGGTTCGTGCTTAGGTATTGTAATTGGCATACATCCCTGCTTCCTAAATGTACAATGACTGCTTCCGCCTCTCGGTGTATTCATCTCATAACCGCAACTTTCCAATACCTTCCGTAACTCATCAAATCGGAGGTCTTTTGACAAAGTGCATATACGCGCTATCAGTTTATCCCATTTTGACATTTAAAATACCTCCTGTTTATATTATATATGGTACCGCATACGGTGTCAATATAATTTTGGATTGCGGCATGCAATATCTATCAATTTTCCTATATAATCTCCTGTTCCAGCTCGTCAAAGAATTGCGCTTATTGAGAAAGCGCTTTCCTGATTATCTTACCCTGTGATTACACTTCAAAAAGTGTAATCAAGTGTAATCAAATTTCAAGTCTAAAGTCTACTTTATTAAGCAAGTAAATGTGAAAGGTGGGATTCCTGTGACAACAAGAGAGTTTTCATTCAGGCAGGAGCTGCTACTCGAAAAAGGAGCGGCGGTTATTGGCGACTGTATGCGTTATGAAAGCAAGATGAATATAAAGGACGAAAAAAATCCAGTGTGTATTTTGCACGATTTTGTGTGGAAAGCAAAGCAAAATATTCTTGCATCTACAACATCTGAGGAACTCGACAAAATCGAGGGGAAATTCATTCTTGCAGATCAAATGATGAAAACCTTGGAGCAAGAGCAATGAGTGGATGTAAACTGACAAATTATTTGCCGGATTATTTCCGTGAGGTACTCTAGAAGGAATAATCTTACGGGCGAAGCATAGAGTCCCTCTTTACCGGACAAATCGGTAGGAGGGTATTTTTATGCGAAAGTCACCGCGAAAATCAGGCAGATTTTCATATAAAATATCAACGCAAATCGGAGGACGAAATGAAAGCAGTATCGTGGAATGTAAACGGAATTAGAGCTGCATGGGGGCATGGGCTGTCTGCATTTTTAGATGATAGCGATGCGGATATATATGCCTTTCAGGAGACTAGGACCGACGAGGCAATTCCAATGATTGAAAAAGAAGGATACCATGCCTACTGGTCTTTTTGCGGCAAGAAGAAAGGATATTCGGGAACCTTGTGCCTGACGAAAAAAGAACCCCTTAATGTGCGCTATGACATGGGAAATGCGAATTTTGATACGGAAGGCCGCATTATTACACTAGAGTTTGAGGACTTCTTTTTTGTGAACTGCTATGTCCCGAACTCCCAGCGTTCGGAAATAAGGCACGATTACCGCAACACTTGGGACCTTATGATGATACAATACCTTGCAAATCTCAGACACCAAAAGCCTACAATTCTTTGCGGGGATTTTAATGTGCCTATATCCGACGACGATATCTACGAAGAAAGCAAGTGGGTAGAACTGAATGCCGAGGGGTTTCAGTCTACCGAGCGCGAAGCTCTGCTTGCAATCGTGGAGAGTGGGTTTACGGATACATACCGCTATCTTCATCCGGATGAGCGGGGAAAATATACATGGTGGTCGAATAGACGGTTCAAGCGAAAAGAAAATAGAGGCTGGCGCCTCGACTATTTTTTTGTGTCGAATAGAATTAAGGAAAAGGTGAAAGAGTCAAGTATGCTATCAGAAGTGTTCGGCTCTGATCACTGCCCGATTATGCTCGATATAGAGATAGAAAACATGAGTATGTCGCCGGAGGCAAGTCAGGTAAAATCAAGATTTTCCTACACATATAACGATCTTCTTCGGCTTGAGGAACGAGGCATCCCACTTAGCCACATCAAGCGCACCGACATGACAAACCTCTGGGGGAGCATTAACTGGGAAAAGGCGGAAAAGCACCTTGAAACAATGCAGATGGCACTTGCAAAATCAGCTTATACACGGGATCCGGATCTAATTGAAAAATGGCAGAAGAAAATCGTATGTTCAATCGACGCGAAGCTACTTGCCGTCAGGCATGTTTGCAGCAATTCAGGCGGCACCGGTGTAGACTGCATCAAATGGACAAGCGCCCACGAAAAAATGTCTGCTGCACTGTCCCTTGACTCAAAAGGCTATCATGCGATGCCGGCGCGACTTCTACTTGTGAAATCAAAAAATGGCAAGCAGCGGAGAATCCATATAGAGACATATTATGACCGCGCAATGCAGAGCCTTTACGCATTCGCACTGGATCCGATTGCAGAGTCTTGGGGCGATCGAAAATCATTTTCGTATCGGAAGGGGAGATCTTTCTTTGATCTAAACGAATATGTCAAAATGGGGTTATCCGGAGATGATGCGCCCACATGGATTTTCATGGGTGATGTGCGTAAGTGCTACGAAAATATCAGTCACGACTGGATTGTGCGAAATATTCCGATGGCAACGCGCGTCCTCTGGCAATTCCTGGAGGCGGGATATGTCTTTGGCGGCGAACTTTTTCCGACAGATGCAGGCGTTGGAATTGGCTGCTCGATCTCGCCTATTGTGGCGAACATGACTTTAGACGGTATGCAGGAATATGTGTACGAACGGCTTTATCCGGCAGGAGAGATCGACTATGCAGATGGCAACATGGTTCGCTATGCCGATGATATTATCTTTATGGCAAGAACAAAGGAAACGGCAGAAAAGATAATGGAGTATATAAGCGATTTTCTGCGAGAGCGAGGACTTGAAATGTCAAAAGAAAAATGCAAAATTGTTAATATCAAAGACGAGTTTGATTTCTTATCGAGGACATACTATAAACGAGGGAATCAGGTGTTTTCACGCCCATCCCAGGCATCTATTGAGCGCTTCATGGGGTCAATGAAGGAAACAATAGAAAATTACAGCGGCTCTCAAAAATCGTTGATTGAAAAAATCAACCGCAAAATCGACGGATGGGTGAACTATCACAAAGTCGGTGAGGCTGACGAGGCATTTAGGCAGATGGATGTTTATATCAGCGCCCTATTACTGGAACTGTGCGAAACAAAGCACCCGAAGTGGTCTCGCGAAAAAATACTCCAAAGGTACTGGTTTATTGATGCCGAAGGTAGGCACCGCTATGCGCTTCCTAATAAGCGCGAAGCTCAAGTAAAATGCCTTGCGGACACGCTGTTTACCGATTATCCTCCGGTGAAAACCAACGTCAATCCATACATAGATCTTGAATATGTAGAGATAAGATCAAAGGAACGAGCAATCTCGAATGTGGTGGGCGTATATCGCACGATATGGAACCGGCAGGAGGGAAAATGCTATTACTGCGGCCACAGGATCCTGCGGGACGAGGAGCGGACCATTGTTGAGATTGATCCGTCAAGAACTCGCTTTGCCTCACGCATGGCATATGTCCATAAGCGGTGCATATATTGCTCCTTTGACTACATAGATGCCGACGAGGTCCCGTCGTCGCTTACCGATGTAATGAAACTACTTGAGAAGTTAGAGGCGGGCAGAAAGCCTATAGGCCAGCGCTTCTTGCCGCTTTCGGAGTTCTTCAGGACTTGCGATAAAAACTCTGTGACCTTGACTTTCAAACAAATTGAGGAAATCATGGGGGACAGCCTTGGAGCCACAGCAATGAGAAAAGAATTTTGGTATCGCACTGGGTTTGGCAACATCAGCCAGTGCTGGCTCGACAATGGATACGAAATCAAAACCCTGCATTTGGAAGGGCGGCTCAGAGTCGTGTTTAATCTGGCATCAAGAAGCAAGAACACCGCGAGCATCGAAATCCCGGAAGTCCTTAGATACGGCCGCGTTCCGAACGATGCAAAATATGAACTTGAAAATTATTTTCAGTATATTATGAAGAAATATGGGATAGGCTGATTACACTTTTATGAAATGGAATCAACTTTCAAATTAGCAAACGAAATTCGATATTCAAGCGAGCCAAAATATATGCTATACTTAATTATGTTCTATAGTTTTGAATACAGATGAGAGGGAGAGCAGGCTCATGAAAGATAGCATAGAGAAAATTGATAAAGTGAACCTTACGGATAGTTTTGTTAAGACTGATGATGTTCTAAAGGATATGTGTGGAATCATTGAATCCTCGCGAGATTTAGCATACAAGGCTGTAAACACTGCACTTGTGCGGAGAAATTGGTTGATTGGATATCGAATTGCTGAAGAAGAACTCAAGGGCGAAGCACGATCTGAATATTATGGTGCAAGCGTCATAAAAAATCTGTCGAAGAGCCTTACTGAAAAGTATGGTAAGGGATTTACAAAGACAAATCTATATAGCTTTTATTCTTTCTATAAGATGTATCCTGAGATTTTCCAAACACTGTCTGGAAAATCTCCTGGACTGCTATCATGGTCGCATTATGCGGCGTTGTTGCAGGTTAAGGATAAGGTCGCTCGCGACTGGTACGAGAAGGAAGCCATGGAACAAACCTGGAGCGTGCGCACCTTGCAGAGGAACATTTCATCGCAATATTATTATCGTATGCTGAAGACTCAGCAAGAGAATCTAGTGGAAAGTGAAATGAAGGAACTCACTGCCTCATATCAAAATGACAAGCTGGAATTTATCAAGAACCCAGTTATAGCAGAGTTTCTGGGATTTTCTCAGAATACAGATTTTACGGAGAGCGACCTTGAGAAAAGCATCCTTTCAAATTTGCAGAAGTTCTTGATGGGGCTTGGAAAGGGGTATGCTTTCGTGGCAAGGCAGCAACACATTCATACGGAAAAACAGGACTATTATATCGACCTCGTATTTTACAATTACATCTTGAAATGTTTTGTGCTCTTTGACCTTAAAACTGAGAAAATAACTCATCAGGATGTTGGACAAATGGATATGTATATCCGCATGTATGACGAATTGAAACGCAGTGAAGGCGATAATCCGACAATCGGCATTGTGCTTTGCTCGGATACGGACGATGATATTGCGCGCTATTCGATTATGCACGGCAATGAGCAGTTATTCGCATCGAAATACAAGCTATACCTGCCGACGGAGGAAGAACTGAAAACCGAGATTGAAGCACAAAAGGCAATGTTTTATCTTCAGCAACGAGAGGCTGAATAACAGAAATGAGAAACACAAAACCCGCCACTACTGTGACGGGATTTTCATTTCTGGCGGAGGACATGGGACTCGAACATATCATAGGAACTCCAAAACCCGCACAGAAAGAAGGTTCCAGCCGCATCATCCGATGTGTGTAATCAAAAGTGTAATCAAATTGGAAATGTTACTTTTGGCTTTCAGCAGTATCAACCCAATTATTTAATACAGGTAAAGAGGCGTTTACCACATACATTTTGCTATAAACATCGAGAATCGAGTCTTTTGAACGATTGATGCCTATGTCTTGCAGATTGATATCTATTTTCCGGATATCTGCGATGAACCGACTAATATCTTTGTAAACAGACTGCGGAACTTGTATTTTTTCATCTTGCGTTATCAGCGGAAATAACCTAAACACATCCAAACGATGCTTTTTGATATCACGCGAATCTACATTAGCTCCCTCAGATTTTCTCGCGTTCAGATCAAGCCATGCTTTCATTTTCATCGGAATGATATGTTCCGCATCTAATATGGAAACACCATTTATATTTGTTCTTCCGGCTAAAAGAAAACTATAATAGTCATCGTTTAACAATATCGCCGATAGGCTGGAGACCTCATCATCGATATGAAGTGGCGTTAGATGTGAATCTTGCCTAAGCACTACATTGGTTTGAGACCTGGAAAAAAGCTCAATCATTTTCGGATATCCTGAGCTTGTGGGATTTACAAATCTATAAAATTCAGGTTTCCCAGTGCTGCGTTGTCTTGCCCGATAGCCACCCCCCTCGATAAATTCCCAAAAAGCTTTGGCAAAGTCCGATGTCAAAGCCTCTACGGTCAAAACCATGTCAACATCTACCGTATGCCTGAAATCAAATCCTGCGTCTTTCATCAAAATATCGCACGCAAAGCCGCCTATGATAGTGTACTGTCTGTCATAATCGATAAAATATTCTTTAATTTTTTCTATACCGTTAGCCATTTTTCCTCCATTTTATTCTTCCTCTGTGATAGGGAGACCGTGTTTTTTACGAATAAAGTCCAGACACATCTGAACCCTTTCATTCTGCGCATCTTCCAAACTTAAGAGCAAAGAAATATCGTCAACGCAGCCTTTTTCCGCAAATATCAAAGGATTATAAGTCCACACTTCGATAATCGTTCCGCCGAAATCATCAAAATACTGCTTATTACAAATAATATCTTTTGGGAGCAACATCACATCCTTTTTCGATAAGGCTATAGCGCCATCGTTTTCATCCGAGCCGAGAACAGTTTTTTTAGCAAGGGCCTTTATCCCGCTTAGCAGTGAATCTTTATTTTGTGGTGGCATTTTTAGATAAATAACTCTTTCTATAGGAGACTTCAAGCGAACATATCCTTTTCTGAGAAATTCGCATTTCTTGAACGCAGGCGAAATCCACTTATTAGTACCGTTCTCTCTTTGTGTGATAAGCCCGGATGCCGCAAGATCACTGATTGCCCTTGTGCAAGTCGCCTTGGAAAGCGAAAGTTTTTTACTGATTTGCGTTAAGTTTATTGGTGCTGCATTTTCCGCGTAATACAGATACAGAAAAACCATTTGCGTTCCCGGTGCCATTTTCCTTTTAGTATCTACCT
>CAVGEP010000072.1:0-7261 GCA_963628105.1 Alistipes communis | reverse complement strand
TCCGCTTTTGCTTCATCATTGCCCGGCAGGTCTTTTATCAAATCGACTGGTGTGGTAGTTTTGCCTTGCAGAAGCAACTCAACAATTGACATATTGCCAAGCTCGCTGACCACTTTCGTATCCTCGGCACGAATATATGTATCAAGAATATAGCGCATATCGACCTCATAAGGCTTAAGGTCAATATAGTCGCAGCTTGCCAGTCTCACCATCTCTTTGATTTTGTTGTAGCCTGAAATGTCGCTGCGGAGATGAGTAACATCGTCCTCGGAATAGCCATAATCCGATACGAGCTTATCACAACAGTTTGCAAAGGAGCGGGAGAGGGATGCAGTAAGCGCATAGAGAGTATCTCTGCGAGCTGTTTTTTCATCGTCTTCGCTATCTTCGCCGCAGAAATATTCAACAAAATCGGTATCCGCCTGAGGAGCGGGGACATTTTCAATCAATGCCTCTAAAGAGACAAGTGTTCCCTCTAACTCCGACTTTGCCTCGTCATAACGGTTTTTGATGAGACCGTCGATGTCTTCTTTGTCATAGCCGTCAAACGCCTCAGAGGTGTAGTCGGCAACGGCAAGCTGAACATTGCGGAACAAGTCCTTGTAATCCACTATGTACCCGTAATCCTTATCTTCGCCGTCCAGCCTGTTAACACGGCAGATGGCCTGGAACAAATCGTGGTCACGCATGGATTTGTCGATATACAGATATGTTGCGCTCGGAGCGTCAAAGCCAGTCAGCAGTTTGTCTACCACAATCAGCAGTTTCATCTGCGCCGGCTCATCCTTGAATTGCTCTTTGACGCGCTTTTCAAAATCGGCAAGTTTCTCATTTCCGAGCATCCGCTCGTAAACGCTCTTTTTATATTCTTCTTCGCTTTCCTGGGAAAGATCACTCGTTGCCGTTCTGACACTCTGCGTAGTCGGCTCGTAGGAAGTCACGATGGCGCATTTGGTGAAGCCCATGCTCATGAATATTTCCCAATACTTGCAGGCTTCATAGATGCTGCCCGCCACGAGCATAGCCGTACCGCGGTCATCCTTAAGTCTCGGTTTCAGGCTCATATCAAACACGATATCGGACGCGATTTTCTCTAGCCTCTGCTTTGAGCTATACAGTTTATTGATGGATGTCCAGCTTTGTTTCAACTGGAGTTTTGCCCGCTCGGTCAAGCCCTGCGTCTTCTGCTCAAACCACAAATCGACTTTATCCTGACTGGACAAATCCTGGTCGACATCTCTCGCCTCATAGCGAAGGTCAAGAACCACTCCGTCAGCCACGCCTTCGTCAAATTTATAGGTGTGTATGTATGTACCGAAGGTTTCAATGCTGGATTTCTTGTCGGTCTTCAGCAGCGGAGTCCCAGTAAATCCAATAAGAATAGCGTCCGGCATCAGCACTTTAACCGCCTCATGTAGCTTGCCGGAATTGGTACGGTGGCATTCATCAATAAACGCAATGATGTTGCCTTTCGCCTGAAAGTCCTTCGGCAGGTCTTTCAGCAGTTCCTTGCGGTACTGGTCGATATCTGACTGGCTTCCGGAGTTGTGTCCGTACTTGTGAATAAGGGAGCAGACGATGGCATCCTCGTTTTTATCCAGAATGGAACGCAGATCGGCACAGCTTTTCGCCCTGCGCACCTTTTCTTCCACATCGATGAAGAGACTCTCAATCTGATCGTCCAGTTCGTCACGGTCGGTGATGATGACCACGCGGCTGTCGTTAATGTTCTCGATGATCCACTTGGTGAGCCATACCATGATGAGCGACTTGCCGGAACCTTGCGTGTTCCAGATAATGCCGCCCTCGCCGTCCTGAATACGCTTGCGGGCAGCGATGTTCGCAAAATACTGGTTATGGCGCGTGACCTTTTTAATGCCTGCGTCATAAATCACAAAATCGTGTACGAGAGAAAGAAACCGCTCCTTTTGGCAGAGAGATATCACGCCGTCTCGCAGACGATTGACCTCCTTAACCTGCAACAGCTTGATTTCAGCTGAAAGATCATCAGCGGCTTTTTTATCCTCTTTCCATTTGAGGTAATACTTCTCCGGAGTGTTTATCGTGCCATAGAGCAAACCCTCGGCTTCATTACCGGCGAAGAGCAGTTGTGTGGTGCTGAAGAAATTAAGAATGTTTTCGCGCTTCTGATTCTGCAGCATCTGACGAATGCCTTTGCCAGCACTGACAAAAGAGCTTTTCAGTTCAAACACTCCAAGAGCAATGCCGTTGACGTAAATGACTACATCAGGGCGCTTCCTTGTGACCTTATCGAAGCGCAGGACGGATACCTCCTCCGCTACGAAAAAATCGTTCTTGCCGATGTCATCCCAATCGATGTAATGGACGGTCTGGCGATGTCCGTTCGCATCCTTCGCTCCTTGTCTGCCGTAACGGAGCAGGGAGTACACGCTGCGGTTGATCTGATAGAGCGTATCGGACTGGTTGTTGACCTTGCCCACAAGCTCACTGATTGCAGTCTTGGTCTGGTCGTCGGTGTATCCGCGCTTTTTCAGGTTTGCTTTCAGCAGTTCTTCTTTGACGGGTGTGTTGTCGATGTCCTCCAAGTTGCCAAGATAGGTGTAGCCCAGATCGTCAACGAGCCAATGTAGGACTCTGTTCTGTAATTTCTTTTCAGCATCTACCGTTGCCATCTTGCACCTCCTTAAAAACTCAGGCGAACACGACCAGTCAGCAGGTCATCCATTGCGCCTTCTCTGATTTGAATCATCTTATCCCGTTCAATTTCCAAGGCTTCAATTTCTTCGTCCATTGCAGTCAGCGTATCTGCGATTGCCTCCTGCTCCTTCTTGTCCACAGGAATTTCAAATTCAAAGTTCTTCAAATCCTTTTGATACAGATGCTTTATCGTTGACCCCGCAGAAAGAGTATCGATAAATCCTCTGAACACAGAGGAGGACAAAACTCTGAATAAAAATGTTGGTAATAATCTATTGTTCGTTCTGAATACGAACACACCGCTGTTCAACGTTGCCGGCTTTCCAAGTTCGGGAACAAGCGCTACTTTTCCTATAGTGCCGTCTTTCGTAACAAGCACATCATTCTCCGACACCTGTATATTTACATCCATATCATAGCGGTCTTTAGAGACATACCAAATATTATCAAGGCTGACGGTTCCGTGAGAGAAATCCGTGCCGCCAATCAGATAACTGTATCCCGACCTCAGGTATTCATGCTTTTTCAATCCCTGCCAGCCGATTCGTGCCTTCGGAGTGATAACCTGATTGAAAGATACCGTTGTCCACTCGTCATTAAAGCCATCAATCCGTGTCCGATGACGAATCAAGTCTTCCAAAGCACCATCACGAATACCTTGCTTCTTCTCAATCAACTCGGCAAGGTCATCGATGTAGGTATCGAACCGACGAATTGTACCTACAATGTCATCCTGCTCTGAAAGCTGCGGCATGGGTATCGGGCACTTTGCCAAAGATTTCTGATCAATCGTTGTCATAATAGCTGTTTTGGAATTTGCTATAAAAAAACTTCTGCAATAAGGCATCCTACACTGCAAGCATAAAAACAGGGAATTAACCTCTTGCTGGTTGACGGACAGCTTTATTACATGACTATCAAATACCGCACCATGTTCATCTTTATCATCGTACACATTGCACATCGCAATTCCAGCAGGGACAACCGAAGAACGGGTAAAAAACAAGTCTCCCTTATGTACTATGAATCTCTCTATTTCTTTTTCAGTTGCATTAAATTTTTCCAGCTTTTTGCCGTCTATTGGCACGCTACCATATAAGTCTGAAACATTTACAATTGGAATACCTTTTCCCTTCCGATCAACTTCAAAAAATACACCATTTTGAAAGCCATTCTCAAAAAGTTGTTCTATTGTTTTTATATTCCAATCAGATGGAATTTGACCGATATCAGTTATCTTAGAGATTGCTTCCATCAATATCCCATCCTTTCCAATGCTGCCATTACCGCCGCTCTTGATTTTGCTGTTCGTTCCTCAATCTCTCCAAGCGTATGCTCGTACCGCTTGGCAATTAGAAGAACCTTGGCGCACAGACTGTTCAGCACCTGCTCAAATTCGCCATGAACATCCGCTTCCAGCTTTGCCATCCACTTCATGTCAAAGAGGAGATGCTTAATCTCATCCACGGTCAGTTTGCCATACTTTGCCTCGACCTCATCATCCAGGGCTTTGCGGGCTTCCTTCCAAGCCTTGTCAGCCTCGTCCTTTTCGGCGGACTTTGCCGCGTATGCTGTCAGCGCATCATACTCGTCCTTGTAAATCTCCGGTACAACTGCGGAATCGGCAGCCGCCTTCAGCGCCGCCTTCAGCTTTGCTTTTCCGAATGTACCGTTCTTGTTGCGGATATCGAACTCGGCCAGTTCCAACATCTCGCGGATGAGCGTCTCCATCTCATCGGTCTTGCCCTCGTCAAAGAGTGCGACAAGGCGCGTCATGGCGTCCATGACAGGGGACGTCTTTTTTGCGTCCAGTTCTTTAAGCCGCTTATTGAGATTTGCCTTCGGAATACTGTCACCCTTATCGTTCAGCACATCCTTCAGTAAGCCCTCATCGCCGGATTCTTCTTCGCGCATCTCGTCAAGTTCTGCCTCAAGAGCCGCGGACTGTTCCATCAGTTCATTGATTGCGGCAAGTTCGTCCGCGAAATAAACTGCTTCGATAATCTCTCTCGGAATGAGCGCACCCTCGAAGGACTTCACCTTGGATGTATCGTCCACGGAGATTGTCTCACCGTTTTCATCCTTCGCTTTTTTCTGCGCATACTCGTATTCGATTTCCCGACCGACCTCATAACCGCTGGCTTTGATAGCGTAAACATCATCCTGCAATTTTGCGTTCCAGTAATTCAACAGGCAGTCGTAGACATCATAGTTGTCAAGAAGCCGTGCGGATTCATAAGCATTGAGGAGCATGACCGCAATCGTGCGGATCAGTTCCTTCGGATTGGTCTCGGACTCGATACCGAGCAGGATGTCTTTTACCGAATCACGCCATCGCGTGAATATCGCATCAGTCTCTTTCTGCTTTTCGGCAAGGATGCTGGCGTCCTGTCCGATCACGCCCTCGATCTCGCCGGACGGGAGAGCGAGGTTATATACATCGTGCGCCTCATCCACGCAGGTGAAGATTTCCTGCTTCAAAGCCGGGGAGATATCCCACAGTCTCTTCAGCGACTCGATGTCCGTTCCCGGAATGCCGCCCTTCAAATGAGCCGCGATATTCTGCGGCAGAGTATCGTCAATTTTCTGTATGTAACGAGGCACGTTCAGATTGCCCGCGTTCTGTTCCAGGATATCTGTGTACTTAACAAAGCGGGCATAACCCTTGACGGTTTTTCCGCTGATAAAGGTCTGTACGATTTTCTCAATATCCTGCTCACGGAGTCTGTTCTTGTTACCGTCTTTCTTGAATCCGCGGCTTGCGTCAATCAGGAAGATGCCCTCCCTGGTTTCCGCATCCTCTTTATCGATGATAACGATGCAGGCGGGGATGCCCGTTCCGTAAAACAGGTTTGCGGGAAGGCTCACGATGCCCTTGATGTATCTCTTCTTCAGCACTTCGATACGGATGGTTTCTTCCGCGTTGCCTCTGAACAGAACGCCGTGCGGCATGATGATGCCCGCCTTGCCGTTGCTGTCGAGGGATTTCAGGACATGGAGAAACCAGGCATAGTCTCCGTTCTTTTCGGGAGGAATGCCGTAGTCGTCAAAACGCTTATATTTGTCCTCGGATGTCTTGATGCCATCGCTCCAGGATTTATCGGAGAACGGCGGATTCATGACGATGAAGTCAAACTTCTTCAGTTCGCCGAAATCGTCCGTAAACGCAGGATCGACCAGCGTGTTTCCGCGCTTGATTTCGCCCGTTCCTTTCTGATGGAGGATGAGGTTCATCTTTGCCAAGCCCGCCGTGGCATGGTCTTTTTCCTGACCGAAGATAGTCACGATGGAATCGCCATTCTCGTCCACGGGAGCCTCGTCCGCCGCCCTGATGAGAAGGCTTCCGCTGCCTGCGGCCGGATCGTACAGAGTCCACTTCTTGGTCGGCATCTGACGGATGTTGCCAATACCGATAAGCCGTGCGATGATACGGGACACCTCGCTCGGCGTGTAGAACTGTCCCTTGCTCTTGCCGGACTCCTGCGCAAATTTCATCATGAAATACTCGTAGGCATCGCCGATGATGTCATCGCCGCTGGCACGGTTGTTTTTGAAGTCAATCGCCGGATTCTGGAATACGGCAATCAAGCCTGATACCTTATCGACCAGTTCTTTGCCAGAGCCAAGTTCATCAGGATTGTTGAAGCTGACATCGGGAAGGGAGCCCTGGAGTCTGTTGTCCTCAAGGAACTTCTGGATAATCTTATCCACCCGTTCGCCGACATCGCTTTTTCCCTTGGCGGCAATCAAATCCTCAAAGGACGCACCTTTGCTGATGGTAAACTCAGCGAAAGGCTGACCCTTGTATCTGTCGGACACATACTTGAAGAACAGCAGGACAAGCACATAATCCTTGTACCTTGCCGGTTCCACGCCGCCCCTCAGTTTATTGCAAGCCTCCCAAAGGAGAGAATATAGTTCAGATTTTTTCACAGCCATAGCCCTCTTTAATCTCCATTCTTGTCTTATTCATTGTTGTGGACTGCCGTCCTTCATTCCATTGCGCTTTTTCCGCTTGCGACCCACTCGTCTAATTCGGAGCATTTGAACTTCCATTGCTTTCCTATCTTGTGAGCAGGAATGCCTTTGTCTTTTCTGATCCAATCACGAATGGTTCCGGGCTTGACTCCCAGATATTCCGCAGCTTCGTCAATGTTTATCCATTTATCGTTAGCGACATCTGCCATCTCTGCACCTCCGTTGAGCTGGTTACAATAATATAACTTATATTATAGCATAAATCTGCGCGGTTTTCAATGGGTTTTCTGTGATTTGATGTTGTTTCCTACTGCTTCATGAAATGTGGCGTATGCCCAAACCCACGTATAGATAAATCAATTCTAACCTTTTAATTTTGCCATACCTTTTAATTATTCCAAAGTCACTATACCGCAAGGCTTATACCCCACGGTGCAGTCGGACTCTGGAACGGCAGAAATCCGTAACTGAATAAAGTAAAATAGGGCTTCCGAAGTCAGCATTTGACCTCGAAAGCCCTTGTTTGATGCCTTTTTCGGCGGCATTTGTCCCGGAGAAGGCTTTTTCTATTGTATCAAAATCAGCAGGAACATTGACTCTCCCT
>CAVGEP010000071.1:0-7372 GCA_963628105.1 Alistipes communis | reverse complement strand
TACAAGGGTATGCGCGGAACTTGGAATTGCGAACATAAAAATTACCGGAGGGGAACCCTTGGTCAGAAAAAATGTGGCGGGCCTTATCGCCGAAATAAAGCGAATACCGGGGATAAAAAAGGTGACCCTTACCACAAACGGCGTTTTGCTGGGGGAAAATCTTCCCGGGCTGCCGGAGGCGGGCCTTGACGGAGTAAATATCAGCCTGGACACCCTTGACCGCAAGAAATATGAGGAACTTACGGGACAGGACTATTTGCCGAAAGTGCTTTCTGCCATTGACGAAGCGGTATCGGAAAAATCCCTCAAAGTGAAGCTGAACGCGGTTCTCATAGACGGTGTTAACCGGGAAGAAGCCCCGGAGCTGGCTCGGCTTGCCTTGGACAGACCTATCGATGTCCGTTTCATCGAAATGATGCCCCTGGGGCGGGGAGCGGGATATTCCAGTATCGGTTCGGAGGAAGTGCTGGAAGAATTGACATGTCGCTTCGGAACTCCGCAACCTGTGAGAGAAAAATTAGGCAGCGGACCGGCCCGATATGTGCATTTTGATAATTTCTGCGGCAATATCGGCTTTATCAGCCCCATGAGCCATAAGTTTTGCGGAAACTGCAATCGGGTGAGGCTCACTGCAGAAGGGATGTTAAAACCTTGCCTGCAATATGTAGCGGGGCTTGACCTGAAAGAAATCCTGCGAGGGGGAGGCACCGGGCAAGGCAAGCAGGATAAAGCAGCTGAGGCAGATGAAGTCACTTTGCGGGATAAGATTGCCGCCTGCATTGCAGAAAAACCGAAAGAACATTGCTTTGGGATGGAAGCTATGCAGAAAGCTATGCAAAATAATATGCAGGGTAAATCCAAAGGAAATAGGGGAGAAAACAGTTTACTTGAAAGACAGTTTATGTCCGGGATAGGAGGATAGACATGAAAATACAGCAGGGAACGATAACGGCGATATGCGTAAGCCCGCAAAAGGGAACAGCAAAGGTTCCAGTAAACAGGGTGAAACTCACAGAGAACTACGGCATTGAGGGGGACGCTCACGCCGGCTCGGAAATCAGACAGGTTTCCCTCATGCCCTACGAAAAAACTCAGGCATTTCGCCGGGAAAAATATCCGGTGACCGACGGTGCCTTCGGAGAAAATTTAATCGTAAAGGACATCGATTTTACGGGAATAGCCATAGGAACGCGGGTTTCGGCGGGGGAAGCGATTTTGGAGGTTTCCCAGATCGGAAAACAGTGCCACGGCGGCTGCGCGATCAAACAGACGGTTGGTTATTGCATCATGCCTACAGAAGGAATTTTTTTCAAGGTAATAAGAGGCGGAGAAATCACCGTAGGCGACAGGTTCGAGATAGGAGGAAGCTATGAGAAACGTATTTGAAACCATGCTTGACTGTATGGAAAAGGGCGAAAATACGGTTTTAACCACAATTATCGAGGATAAAGGCTCGGTGCCCCGGGGAAAAGGCTCGGTAATGCTTGTAGGGGAGAGCGGCTGCATTGCGGGAAGCATAGGGGGCGGCGCGGTGGAGGCGGAAAGCGTTCGCAACGGCTTCGGATGTTTGCAAAACAAGCACAGCGAAACAAAGGAATACAATCTAAGTTTGCAGGATGCCGCTCTGGGAATGGCCTGCGGCGGAGAAGTTCGGGTGAATTTCCAGTATATTGACGCAAAAAGCGAAATATGGAAAAGCACCGCAAAGGAAATTATCGGGCGCATAAACGAGGGGAAGTCCGGACAACTCCTGCTTAAAACCACGGATGATCCGGACATAAAACCGGTTTATCTGATGGACTGCCCTCTTGACATGGAAAACTTAACCATGCAGAAAAATACAGCAGCGGTGTCCTATACAGGAGAGGACAGGGCAATTATATTCGGAGCCGGACATATCGGCGTAGCTTTGACACCGATACTGAAAAGCGTGGGATTTCGGGTAACCGTAATGGACGACAGGCCCGAATATGTGACCCGGGAGCGTTTTCCTCTCGCCTCGGAGCTTATCTGCGACAGCTTTCAAAAATCCGCGCAGCGGGCGAATTTTGCGGAGGATGATTATGTGGTAATTATGACCAGCGGGCACATTCACGACTTCGAGGTGGAAGAACAGGTATTGCGCTTTGATACGGCTTATGTGGGGGTGGTAGGCTCAAAGAAAAAGATTAGAACCGTAAACGAAAAGCTGCGGAAGGCCGGAATCTGCGAAGAAAAAATCGCGGGAATCCATACACCCATCGGAATATCAATAAAGAGCGTCACACCTGAGGAAATAGCGGTAAGCATCGCGGCGGAAATGATACTGGTTCGGGCAGAAATGCGCGAAAAAAACGAGAAATAGACGAATTATTAGCACTCTAAGCAAAAGAGTGCTAAATTTTTTGTTTATCTTGTGGCAGAATAGGGTATAAGAATAATCGTAAGGGGTGATGATAGATGAACATTGAAAAATATACACAAAACGCACAGCAGGCCATAATGGACTGCCAAAATATCGCAATTTCCGAGGGACACCAGATGCTTGATGGGGAACATCTGCACATGGCGCTCCTCATGCAAAAAGACGGGCTTATCCCGAAACTTCTTAAATACATGAGCCTTGACCCGACGGCGGTGATCGCAGACGTGGAGGAACAGCTGGAAAAACTCCCGAAGGTTTCCGGAGCAGCGGACAATATGTATTCTTCCCGGCGGCTTTCCCAGCTTCTTATGCGGGCGGAAAAGGTTGCCGAGGAATTTAAGGACGAGTATGTAAGCGTGGAACACATTTACATCGCTTTGCTTGAAGAAAAGGGCACGCCAAGCGCGAAAATTTTTGCAAAATACGGCATTACCAAGAACAAATTCCTTGAGGCTCTTTCAAAAGTCAGAGGAAACCAGAGGGTTACCAGTCAGAATCCGGAGGACAATTATGACGCGCTGAATAAATACGGACGGGATCTGGTAGAAATGGCTCGGGAGGGCAAACTTGACCCGGTAATCGGAAGAGATGCCGAAATCAGACATGCGGTTCAGATTTTGTCCAGGCGTACAAAGAACAACCCGGTACTCATCGGGGAACCCGGCGTAGGTAAAACCGCGGTAGTCGAAGGCCTTGCCCAGAGAATTCTGAACGGCGATGTGCCGGAGGGACTGAAAGACAAGACGATATTCGCCTTGGATATGGGGGCGCTGATCGCAGGCGCCAAGTTTAGAGGCGAGTTCGAGGAAAGACTGAAAGCGGTTCTTAACGAAGTAGAAAAATCCGAGGGCAGAATCATCCTGTTCATCGACGAAATCCATAACATCGTCGGTGCAGGCAGAACCGAGGGTTCCATGGACGCAGGAAACCTCCTGAAGCCGAAACTGGCAAGAGGGGAACTGCACTGTATCGGAGCCACTACTTTGGACGAATACCGCAAATATATCGAAAAGGACGCGGCGCTGGAGCGTAGATTCCAGAAGGTCTTGGTAGACCAGCCTTCCGTTGAGGATACCATTTCCATCCTCAGAGGCTTGAAAGAGCGTTTCGAGATCCACCACGGCGTAAGGATTACAGACGGCGCTTTGATCGCCTGCGCAACCCTTTCCGACAGATATATCAGCGACCGGTTCCTGCCGGACAAGGCCATCGACCTTATGGACGAGGCGGCGGCAAGAATCAGAACCGAGATAGACAGTATGCCGTCTGAACTGGATGAGATCTCCAGAAAGATTATGCAGCTGGAAATTGAAAAACAGGCTCTTGGTAAGGAAACCGACAAGGCTTCCGCAGCAAGGCTTGCAACCCTGGAAAAGGAGCTTGCAGCCCTGAAAGAAGAGGACGCCGGCATGAGAGCCCAGTGGGAAAACGAAAAGAAGGCGATTTCCGAGGTAAAGGGAACAAAGCAGCAGATAGAAGAAGTAAAGCGCCAAATGGAAGAAGCCGAGAGAAGTTACGACCTGGAAAAGCTTGCCCAGCTTAAATACGGCACATTGCCGGAACTGGAAAAGAAGCTGGAAGAAGAAAAGCAGAAAGCGGAGAATGTGGATAACGGCGAAACCAGACTGCTGAAGGAAGAAGTAAACGAAGAAGAAATCGCAGAGGTTATTTCTTCTTGGACGGGTATTCCGGTAAGCAAGCTGGTGGAAACCGAAAGAGAAAAACTGTTGAAGCTGCCTGAAATCCTTCACAAGAGGGTAATCGGTCAGGACGAAGCGGTTACGGCGGTTTCCGAGGCGATTTTAAGGGCAAGAGCCGGGCTCAAGGACGAAAACAGACCTATTGGATCATTTATTTTCCTGGGGCCTACCGGCGTAGGCAAGACAGAGCTTGCGAAAGCCCTTTCAGAGTCCCTGTTTGATACCGAAAGGAACATGATTCGTATCGATATGTCCGAGTACATGGAAAAGCACTCCGTTTCAAGACTTGTGGGAGCGCCTCCGGGATATGTGGGCTACGACGAAGGCGGTCAGCTTACCGAGGCGGTGAGAAGAAAACCTTACAGCGTAGTCTTGTTCGACGAAATCGAAAAGGCACATCCGGATGTTTTCAACATCTTGCTCCAGCTCCTTGACGATGGGCGGCTGACGGACAACCAGGGAAGAACCGTTGACTTCAAGAACACGATCATAATCATGACTTCAAATATCGGCAGCAGCGAGCTGATCGAGCACATGAATCAGGAAGGCAACATTCCTGAGGAGGTCAAGGAAAAGGTAACCGGCGAATTGAAGAACTATTTCAGACCGGAGTTCCTGAACCGTGTAGACGATATAATCGTATTCAGCGCCCTTACTTTGAACCAGATCAAGGAGATCATCGACCTTGCCTTTAGCGCCATCGCCCACAGGCTGGCAGACAGAGAGATGACTCTGGAAATGACCGAAGCGGCAAAGGATTTCATTGCGAAAGAAGCCTACGACCCGCAGTACGGCGCAAGACCGATCAAGCGTTATCTGCAGAAACATGTGGAAAACGAGCTGGCGGGAATGATAATTCGCGGCGAACTTGTGGATGGCGGAAAGGTTTCCGTGGACAGCGACGGAGAAAGCTTGATTTTTAACGCATAATGTGATAAAATATCCCTCTACGCAAGAGGGATATTTTTTTGCCTGCCCGGGGCAAGCAAATTGCTATCCCTCGCTGATTTAGGACAGATGAACATAGAAGAAATAGATAAAATAGATAAAATAGATAAAAGAGGGAAGATACTATGAGCTTTTTTGAAATTTTTATGATTGGCGTGGGGCTTTCCATGGATGCCTTTGCGGTTTCCATTTGCAAGGGGCTGAACATGAGAAAGCCGGACAAGACCCAGACACTGATAATTGCACTGTTCTTCGGCGGTTTTCAGGCGCTGATGCCATTTATCGGCTGGCTGCTGGGGAAGCAATTCGAGGCCTACATAACCAGCTTTGACCACTGGATCGCCTTTATTTTACTGGCTTTCATCGGCGGAAAGATGATCTGGGATGTTTTGAAGGGCGGCGAAGAAGAAACCGAAGCGGCGGGAGATGCCGTACTGGACATCAAAGAGCTTTTTATGCTTGCGATTGCAACGAGTATAGACGCTCTGGCAGTGGGAATTTCCTTCGCATTTTTACAGGTAAATATAACCTCCGCAATTACCCTTATCGGCTGCACCACCTTTGTGATATCGGCGGCGGGAGTTTTCATCGGACATAAATTCGGAAATAAATATGAGGATAAGGCGAGCCTCGCGGGGGGCATCATCCTGATTCTCATTGGGCTGAAAATCCTATTGGAACATCTGGGCGTGCTGTAGATAATTGCTCATTTTCTTCGCGCCATGGACTTATAGGCGGCAATCTGAGCCGCTTCCTCGCCCAAATCGGAGTTTCTTAGCTTAAATGCCTCAAAAATTGCCCGATATTCCGTCAGCACTTCTTCCATAAAGTTAGGCGGAAAGCGGACTTCCATATTTGCATTTCGAGTTATAAAATCATAGCGCAGAAGGGTTCTTTCCAGCTCGGCATTGTGGGAAGAATTGTATATTATGGCGTTGAATCCGTTGATTACCCGCAGGGCTTTTTCAAGGTCGCGGGTTACCGCATAAAACTCAACAAAGGTAAAAGCCTCTTCAAGCACCGCAAATTCCTCCTCCGTTATGCGCTCGATTGCCCATTTTACGCATTGAGGATAGAGCAGACTTTTCATATAGAAGATATCGCTTACATCGCGATGGGACAGGCTGCAGACAAAAGCTCCCCGATTTGGAATGAGCTTTACCAGGCCTATGCTTTGAAGATCCTTGATTATCTCCCTTATAGGGGTGCGGCTCATGTGGTATTTTTCGCACAGATTCTTTTCGACGATTTGCTTTCCGTCGGGAATGACTCCGGTGAGAATGTCAACGGCTATAGATTCGCAGACCTTTTGCGCGGGGGATTTGGTATCCTCATATTCGTTATTTATAAAATCCAGACTTAACATTTAAAACTCTCCTGCAAAGGCATTTTGATTAAAATTGTATACAATTTTATCATTTAGAGGGTGCAAAGTCAAGCCTGCGAAGAAAACACATAAGAAAAATACGGAAAATATATAAAGATAGTATTTAAAACATACAGAAAACAAAGGAAGATACGAACAAATGATAAGACAAGAGGACATATCAAAGGTACTGGACGGTTTGGAAAAAGCCTATCCGGATGCGGAGTGCGCCCTTGAGCACAAAAACATATACCAGCTCATAGTTGCTGTAGCACTGTCTGCCCAGACTACGGATAAGTCCGTAAATCAGGTGACTCCGGCACTTTTTGAGAGGTATCCCGACGCAAAATCTCTCACAGAGGCAGACCTGGCGGAAGTTGAGGAATACATAAAGCGAATAGGAATGTATAGAACCAAGGCAAAAAATATCATCGCCATGGCAAAAAAACTTTGCGATGACTTCGGAGGCGAGGTGCCCGATGACTACGAAGCACTTGTGAGCCTGCCGGGAGTGGGGCGAAAGACGGCAAATGTAGTCCTGTCCGTAGGTTTCGGACACCAGCGTATCGCCGTTGATACCCATGTTTTTCGGGTTGCCAACAGAATCGGGCTTGTAAATGCCAAGGATCCTCTAAAGACGGAGATTGCTTTGATGGACAGGATACCTGAGGAAAGATGGACAAAGACCCACCACAGCTTGATTTTTCACGGCAGGCGGTGCTGCGAGGCACGAAAACCAAAATGCGACAGCTGCCCGATAAACATTTATTGCGAATATGTGTGCGGCAGAGAGGGAAGAGAAACAGAAGCATAACAAAAACATAACGATAGTGTGAAAAATAAAAACGCCTCAACCTTTTACAAAAGATGAAGCGCTTTATTTGTGGAGCTACCGGCCGGACTTGAACCGGCGACCTGCTGATTACGAATCAGCTGCTCTACCGACTGAGCCAC
>CAVGEP010000070.1:0-7498 GCA_963628105.1 Alistipes communis | reverse complement strand
ATACGCAATAGCATAGGTGTTTTCATAATAATAGACGGTATCGGAAACATCTCCACTCGGAAAGTACCCGGTTACGGAATACTTGTCAGGCGTATAGCCCGTGACTCTCGGCGAAGAAATATAATACTGATCGCCTTTTTTGCCGATTGCAGTTTTATTGCCGGCAGCAGAACGTCCGCTGGTGCCGTACAGAAACCGAACCGTTGCTGTGTACGCCTTCTCGTAATAAACGGTATAACTTCCGGTACCATGGCGGACGTAGTTTGATGCAGGGAAATTCCAATTAATCATAGAGCCTGTCACCGTAGAATCCTTATAATTGGAAATCAAATAGCCATCGTAAGACGGCGATGGAACTCGGACGTCGTTTCTCCTCGTTGCATCACAGGAACCGCTGGTTTGTCCAAGAAATTTTCCACCCACCTTGTAGTAAATGGTATAGGTCATTGGATAACCAATTTCCGCCGAAACCGGAAGTGAAATCACCCCGACAAGCGTCATGATCACCAAAAGAAGTGACAGAACCTTAATAGACACTTTCTTCATTCATCTTCTCCTTTCACACTGGGGATAATAACAACATCATCGTCAATGCCGGGCTTATCGTCACGACTCCCGTCAACGGGCAGTTCCACATCAATACTCACATCTCCCGGCTTCGGGGCAGGATCTGTTTCCTTCCCGTCATCGGTAATGGGCGGAATCTCCGGTGTTGTCTGATCCGGTGTTGTATCTGTTGTATCCGTTGTCTGCTCCGGAGGCTTTACATCCGGATTGTTTCGGTTGCTGTTGCGGATAATCCCCATCACGATGACGCAACCGATCATCAGCAGGGTGATCGCAATGACAGCGATCATCATAACATTGTTTTTCTTTTTCATGTTGGTTCTCCTTTAATACTTTTCATTGAGCATTGCATTGATCTCCACCGGAATCGGGATCTCTGCCACAACTCTGCCGAATGCGCAAAACGGTACGGTCATGGTGTACCGCACAGTCACGCCGATGCTCCCGCTGTGCGCCGCTGTAATCTCCGGGCGGCTGACGATATAGGACGCATCTCCCTTGGAAACAGTCTTTTCGGTGATTCCGGCATCCGCAAAGCCAAGCGTTCCGTAAGCGCGGCGGACAAGCTGTGTGCGGTCGATATGACTTGCATACGCTTCTCCCTGTTTGAGTGCGTCATACTGTTCCACCGCATATTTGGTCACAAGGCTGTCCAGCGCCAATCGGCTTGCTTCCTTCTCGCTCCTCACAAGGCTGAACACGAGCGAATACTGCACGGACACGGCGATCATCATCACCACCGCAAGCACCAGAGCGCAGGTCAAGATATACGAAAAGCCCTTTTTGTTTCTGAGCATCTTCATATTCCGCCTCACTTCCAATACACACGCGACAGTCCCGACTGCGTGACCGTGACCGAGAACGGGAGCGTAAAGGTTCCGAAGCCCTGCAAGGTAATCTCATGCGTCAGCGTACAGGTGATAATCTCTCCGAGCTGCACCTGCTTCTTTGTCGCATTGTAATAGGTCGTATTCCAAGTGACCGTTGGTGTGATGCCCGTTTCCTCGCAGAGTTCCGCAAATCGCTGCTCCACTTCCTCCCCGACTTTTCCCGTAGAGGTTGCTGTGGCGATCAGTTCCTCACACATATACCGCATATCCTGCTTCAGGGTGATTGCCGACCACAGAGAGATTGCGATGACCAATACAAAAACAAGAACAAGCACCGCAACGGCAAGGTCAATATAGCCCTCGCCACGGGTGCTTTTCATAATCCTTTTCATTTTCATCCGATCACCGCCTTACATAATGCCGCCCAGAGAATTCATCAGCACCTGCCCGATGACTGCAATGTAGATGAGCAAAAAGCACATCATCAGCGCCATCGACAGCTTCTTGACCTTGCGCGGAACAGTGTTCGCCTGTGCTTTGAGGTTCAGCCGCTGAAGCTCCTTGAACTTCATCGAAAGTGATGTCCAGAGTGCCGTTGTATCCGCAGAATTCTCCACGGTTTCCAATGCTCTCACGACCTCACTCAGCCAAGCCGAACCGATGCGCTTATCAAGGGAATCCAAGGCGTTGCGGATATTACCGCTGCTTCGCATTTCGGCAACCGTAATGAACAGTTCCTTTTTGAGTTCGGGATGAGCTATCGGAATATACGACTCCAGAATATAGATGATGTCACGGCTGTGCGTGAGCAGTTTTTCAATGTGACCGACCAGCCTCGGCAGTTCGTACTCGATATTGGCTCGTTTCTGCCTGATCTTCCGCGTCACCTGTTTGGATTCCGAGAAATACACGAAAAACGCGATACCGAGGATGAGAAAGCCGAAGAATACGGAAATAAAAAACGCCGGAATTGCAAGAATTCCAACCATGAGCGCTTTGACAATGGCATCCGCCATATACTGCTCCGGCGTGATCTCCATATTCGCCGTGCGCAGGTCAATCAAAAGATTTGCGCGTTTGAACTCGTTCAGATGCAGCTTTCCTGCCAACTTGGTAGCAAAGTCCCGTCGATAGAGTTCGATGACGCCCGTCTTTTTTTTGCCCTTCCGTCCGACGCTGTTTGCTGCTTTGGAGGCTTTCAGCGAGGGAATCTTCATAAGGTCCGCCAAGAGGAACCCGACGCCGACTGCGGCAATCACGCCGATGATAATCTGTAAAACAATCATACGCCCTCCTTATCTCCGGTACTCGACCGGCTTGCAGTATTTCTGCATCCTCAAAAAGGTAAAGAGCATAACCGCGCCGCAGATTGCCAGCGTGACCTTGCCGAAGGTCGTATACATGAGCGCTCCGTACCACTCTTTGTTGAGAAAATACAGAAGCGGGATGTTTGCAACAACCATCAGCGCCATGATATAATATTCTCTTTTGTTCTCCGAGATCATGACTTTCAGTTCGGCGTTGACGATACGCATATCCGTCAGTTTTTCGACTACGGGATAGAGCGTCCCAATCAGTTGGCTATCGTCCTGACACGAGATCAGGGTGTCGCACCATTCCTCCCACACACAGTCCTTTACCCGTTCCCGCAGGTGACAGATTGCCGCTTTGACATCGGGATTGATGACCGAGATTTCCACGAGGAAGCTCTGAAACAGTCCCTTGACAGGCGGCTTGAGGTTGTCGATGTTCTCCTCCACCGCGCTTTTGAGGTTCATAGTGCGCTCATAGGAAGAAGTGATTGCGGAAAGCCCGGTTTCAAGCTCTAACTTCACCTGCTCCTCGTACTGCTCCACGGTGCGAAGCAGATAGAGAAACGGGATCATGGCAAGTGCGATTGCCAGAACGGGAGCCAGAAACGGATTCCCGATAACGATGGCACCGACGCAGCCGAGGATCATCAATAGCAACGCCACGGCACACGCCACGCCGAAGGATTTTTCCTTTCCTGTATCGGATAGTGCGCGGCGGATCTTATCCAGCCACAGCACCAGCTTGTTGGTTCTTTTCTTGCCTCGCGCGCGCATTGCGTTGTCGCGGAGACTCTTTTTCCTGTCCAGGATAGCGGAAACATCTGCGCCGATGCTCTCCGGCGTCAGTCCGAGGATGCGGACAATGCCAAAGGCAATCAGCAGAAAACTGATTATATAGACAACTGTCATTCTGTTTGCTCCTTTCCGGTGTACTGTCCCAGCAGTTCCTGCGGTACACCGCCGCGCAGGAGCTTTAAGCGAAGAGAGTCGGAGATCGGGTTGACACGCTCAAATTTTCCCTCCACGCGGAATCGCCCGTTCTCATACTCGTTGCAGTAAATTCTGTACTGCCACAGCTTGCGGTAGATGAGTTCCCCGTCGTCACCGACCACGCACTCGGTAATGTCCATCACCTTACGGGAGTTATCCTCCAGCTTGTGCGCAAAGACAACGACCGGAAAAGCAAGCGCCGCCTGTTGCAGCGACTGCTTCTCAAAGTTCTGATAGGCAAGCGAAGCGATTCGGCGATGCGCAAAACGCCCGCCACCGCCGTGAACGGTGGATACCACCGTATGGTCGGTAGAGCTGGCTTCAATGGCACTGTATGCTTCCCGGTCACGCATTTCTCCGACGCAGATAATGTCCGGGTCGAAACGGAGTGCCGCCATAAGCAGTTGTGCCTGCGTAATGTTATATGCCTCGTTATCTGACGGGCGGGAGATGGTATGCACCACATTGTTGATAACCTCCCCTGCTCCGTTCCGCTTGACAAGCGACAGTTCCCTTGCACCCGATTCGATGGTATAGATACGCTTATTGTCCGGAATCCCGGCAAGCAAAGCATTGAGCAGTGTGGTTTTACCGGAGGAGGTTCTACCCGCAACGACAAAAGACACGCCGTATCGGATGCAGGTTTCAAGGAAACCGAGCATTTCCTCTGTCAGTGCGTTTGTGCGGATGAGGTTGTCCCTGTCCACTCTCTGCGGGTACAGTTTACGGATGCTGACGGCAATCGCGCGTTCTTCATCGACCACGGGCTTTTTCACCGCCGTAATACGGGTGTTGTTCGGCAGATGTCCCTGTGCTAAGGGTGACGCATTGTCGATAATCATACCCGAATGCTGAAGCAGCTTTTTGACCACATCCTCTGCGTGCTGCGGAGAAAAGAAATGGTCTTTCGTCTTTTCGATCCGACCGTCGAGGTGTGTAATGGCGATGTCGTCCCAGCCATTGATGTTGATCTCCTCTACATCGGGATCGTCGAGATAGTGCGTCAATACCGAATACTCCGCCATTTCCGAATACAGTCTTTTCGGTATAGCCGTCCACCGTAAACCCGGTGTCATAGAGGTACTGCGCGATATACGCTTTGAGTTCCGCCACCTTGGTGCGGTCAATGAGTGCCGCCGCATACTTTCTTGAAATATACTGCTGCACCATGCCCGCAAGGGAGGCTAAATCGATTTTCGGCATACGCTCACCTCAATTTTTCGGCAATCACTCCGACCGCCTGCATAAAATGCCGATCCTTCAACACCTCGCTCATACTGCCCTCCAGACTCTGTTCGGCAAGCGCCGCGGAGAACGGGAGCGTAACCGCAATCTTTCCGAGATGGCTTCTTGCGTCCGCAACCGGCATGGCGAAGGTCTGATTCGGGGTATTCATGACGGTGATCTGTGTCGGCGGCATATATCCGCGTGTCATGAAATGTCCCGACTGCGACAGCACATAGGAAAGACATTTGAGGTCGGGCGTTACCAATCTGACGCTGTTATCGGCGGTTGCAAGTGCGGTCTGCGTCAGAATACTGTCCTCCGGCTCACTCATGCAATCGACCAACACATAATCCGTATTGGCGGCAAGGATATTGAGAAAGGACAGTGCCTTTTCCCCGGTATATGCCGGATGGCTGTGGGCATTCTCTTTGTCCCGATAGCCGAGAACACCGAAGTTTTCCCTGCCGCGCAAAAGCGTGGTATAGGAAAAAATATCGTCCGCCGTAATCGTGGTCTTGGCAAGCAGTTCACCGAGCGAGTAAATGTCCTCACTGCGGTATAAGGGAAAGACAACAGGCATGGAGGGGGCAATGACATCGGTGAGGACGGCAACGACCTTGGTCTGTCTCCGTCTTCCCGTCTCATACAAATGCCCGGCGAGCTTCATGGTGAAAGCCGTCTTTCCGCTATTCGGTGTCCCCCATACTGCGATGATCTTACCCATTGGTGTCCTCCTGCGAAGTGGTTTCCGACGAGTGGGACGCAAGATAATCTTCCTGCACCTTCAGGTACTGCTCCGCGACTGTCTTATCCCCATGGCATACAAGAGAGAAATGCAAGGTCGTTGTGGTATTCAGGTAGGCAAGCAGCTTTGCCTGATCGGGAGAGGCAAGCAGTGTGACTGTGATCGCCTGTGTTGCGTCGGTTTTCCGGTCGCTGTCCACCGAATCGCCGGTCGTAGTCGTAATGACCTTTACATACCGGAGTTCGGGCGGCACATGAGACTGATTCGTCTCCTTGTCATAGACAATGACGCTGACAATATCTCCGTTCCGGAGCTTATTGGACAGCCCCTGCGCAAAGGACGCGATATTGACCGAGATGGCAACCTTGGTTCCGTCGAGAGCGGACAGCACATCATCCGCGCTGTTGCTTTTCTCCGCAACAAGGTCGGCAATCATGATCTGCCCGGCGTAAAGGTTGGTCGCGGCGTACTTGCCGACGACATACTTCCTATTTTTCACCGTTCTGTCAGACAGGTTCAAGGCTCCCACCTTGACAAGCTCCACATCGTCCTCGGTAATCAGGTGTCCTCGCTCCACATTCTGTTTTACCTGTACCACTTCCACTTTTCTGTCCGTAAAGCGGTTGACAAGAGGCGCAATCCCGAATGTGATACCGAGAGCGAGGACAATACAGATAATTCCGATCACCGTTCGGTTGCCGGTGATTCTCATTTTACTTTTCATAAATGACCTCCAATTTTCGTTCAAATCAGAAAGCCGATCCAAAGACCGACCGACAAATACGGAAGGAGTGCAAAGGGCTGTGTTCTCTGCTCTTTCTTCCTGTGGGTAATGATGAGTTGTGCAACCACGGCAATCAGGAGTCCGAGCACAAAGCCGATAACCCCCTTATAGAATCCGAGCAGGAGCGCGGCAGCCGTGGACAGCTTGATGTCTGCACCGCCGATCCCCATGCGTTTCTTTCCGCACAGGGCGATGAGCATCTGCGCACCGCCTACAATGGTGGCACCGAGAAGCTGTGAAAGAACGGTAGCTTCCGAGATGTTTGTCACCGCCAGCATCAGCATCATAACGGACAGAATATCGTCCGCTTCGTGAGTAGAGTGGTCCTGCACAGACGCATACAGAAGCACAAACAGGAATGCGATCCCGCAGAAAGTCCACTGGGACAGTCCGCCAAACAGGAACAGTGTCGCTGAGCCGCACCCGGTCAGCACATACGGAAGCCACGGGACAAAGCGAAAGTCCCGTTTCTTCATGTTTTTGCAGAGAAAGCGCGTACAGATGAGTGCAAACAGGACGGTTGCAAGCCCCTCGCACAGTATCCGAATCATTTCCGGCATCATATCCTCCTTCCGTTAGCCGGGGCAAGTGCTTCTCCTGCACCTGCCCCGAAAAGTAGTTCTTACGCGATTATGCGGTGTAGTCCCAGAGATTGCCGATCTCGGTGTTGAGCTTCGTGTCGATGTTGGACTTGATGAACGCATACACGATACCCATGAGCAGAACGCCGACCACAACGGCAATGATGATCCCGACGGTTTTATCGATATAAAACTCGGCTTTGGCATTGGCAACGGCAGTCTGCGCCTTGCAGTAGATCTCGTTGCACTTGTTGTCGATGGCTTTCTTGGAACGATTAAAAAAATTCTTGATTTTGTTGAACATGATTTTTACCCTTTCGTTTTTTGAAAAATGATTTTGTTTTTTGGATTACTTACAGGAAACAGGCCTTACCGCATCAGCCGGCATAGTCCCAGAGGTTGCCGATCTCAGTGTCGAGGCGGGTCTGAATGTTGTTCTTGATGAAGGCATACACGATGCC
>CAVGEP010000069.1:0-7560 GCA_963628105.1 Alistipes communis | reverse complement strand
GAAAAAACCGACCCTTAGGTCGGTTTTTGATAGCAGCGTAGTTTGCTGCGACGTGCATAGGGGGCTTGACCGCCTGCTTCGCTGCGCTCCGCTGTTCGAGCCCCACTTCTTTACTGCATAGGGGGCTTGACCGCGCACTTCGTCTCCGACTCGTGCGCTTCCTTCTCGGCTCCCCTTTCGGTCGCCTTCGAACCGTGAGCTGCTCGAATGTTCACGGGACATTCGAGCTGACGCTCACGCCCTCTCGGGTTCGAGCCCCCTATATAAGCGCGAAAAAGGAGAGAAGTGGTGTAAAACACCACTTCTCGTAGGGGCCCCCGGAAAGCGTTAGCTTTTTGGGGAAAAGGAGCAGCAACGGAGCGCATGAAAAAACCGACCCTTAGGTCGGTTTTTGATAGCAGCGTAGTTTGCTGCGACGTGGTGGAGCATAGGGGGCTCGAACCCCTGACCTTTTGACTGCCAGTCAAACGCGCTCCCAGCTGCGCCAATGCCCCGAAGTTTTTTCTTATTTTACCACAGCTTGGCTTCTATTGCAAGACTTTGCGAAGAATTTACAGTCTATAAATTCTAAAAGTTCATGAAAATCCGTGTGCAGCATTTATGTTTCGCTATTTTTCTTCTGTCCTTCTCCTGTTCTTCCCTGTCCCGCCGCTTCCGCGTCTTGACTTTGAGGTGCAAGAAGTTTAGAATATAGCTATAGACATATAATAGCTATATGGACATACCAAATCACAAAGAAAGCGAGGCGCTATTATGGAAAAAGTATATGAATTTTTAAAGAACGCGGGGGTTTATTACCTTGCTACGGTTGATGGAGATCAGCCCCATGTAAGACCTTTCGGCACGGTTAACATCTTTGACGGCAAGCTCTATATCCAGACCGGGAAGTCAAAGGATGTTTCGAGGCAGATTCAGGCGAACGGAAAGGTTGAAATTTCGGCGATGGTTGGTCAAGACCGCTGGATCAGACTTTGCGGAACTCTTGTAGAGGACGACCGCAGAGAAGCGAGAGTTTCCATGCTGGATGCATATCCGCACTTAAAGGCGGCATACGACCCTGATGACGGAAATACCGTTGTTTACTACCTCAAGGACGCTACGGCTACCTTCTGCTCCTTCACGGAAGCACCGGAAGTCGTGACTTGGTAAGTAAAAAATCTGTTGACATTTCGTAGCAGATGATGTAGGATGAAGGTAGAAAAAAGGATTACCGCTTTTGGTAGGGCGGTTCCGTCAAACATTATGTATGAACAAAACCGTCAAACTCATGTTTGGCGGTTTTCCATTACTTGCGACTAATTGAAACGATCAGTGACGCAATCCCTACAAGCACTAACGAATATGTGAATAAATCACTTACTGTTATGTATGTCATAGGCGTCACCTCCTTTCGGGAAGTGACAGAACAGCCTTGCGATAATCCTTTGCGCATATATTATCATTTATTACATTGATTGTCAATACGATTTGCTAAATGTCTTCCACGAAAAAAGCAGCCAAGGCTGCTTTTTTTGTCTATTTATATTCTTCTCTGAGTTTCTTGATAAGCTCGTCGATTCTGTGAACGACTCTTACGAAGTCTTCTTCGTAATATCCTCTGGTGGTCATCGGTGCGGTGCCGATTCTTACGCCGGATGTCTCTCTCGGAGAACGCTTTTCGCATGGCACACAGTTTTTGTTGAGGGTGATTCCGATCTTGTCACACTCTTCCTGAAGCACTCTGCCGCTGAAAGGTTCGTCGGAAAGGTCAAGGAGAATCAGGTGGTTATCCGTGCCGCCGGTTACAACCTTGTAGCCTAATTTGATGAACTCATCTGACAAAGCCTTGCAGTTCTTTACGACCTGACGTGCATATTCCTTGTAATCCGGTCTAAGGGCTTCTTCCGCGCAGACTGCCTTGCCTGCGATGATATGTTCAAGAGGGCCGCCCTGTGCGTAAGGGAATACCGCGCTGTCCACTTTCTTTGCAAGGTCTTTTCTTGCGAAAATGAGGCCGCCGCGAGGTCCTCTGAGGGTCTTGTGGGTGGTGGTGGTAATTATGTCCGCATATCCGAAAGGTGTCGGATGAACGCCTCCTGCCACGAGTCCAGCGATATGAGCCATATCTACCATAAAATATGCTCCTACTTCCTTTGCAATCTCCGCAAACGCAGGGAAATCAATGATTCTGGAATATGCCGATGCTCCGGTAAGTATCAGCTGCGGTCTGCAAGCAAGAGCTTTCTTACGAACATCTTCCATATCGATATATCCTCTTTCGTCTACATCGTAAAATACCATGTTATAGAGGTTGCCGCTGAAGTTTACGGAGGAGCCGTGGGTCAGATGTCCGCCATTATCAAGGGTTAGGGACAAAATCGTATCTCCCGGTTTCAGCACTGCCTTGTATGCCGCAAAGTTAGCCTGGGAACCGCTGTGAGGCTGCACATTTACATGATAATCCGTGTCAAAAACCTTTCTCCAAACATCGCAGCAATATTCCTCCAGCTGGTCTACAAACTCCGTTCCGCCGTAGTAGCGGCTGGTATTTCCGGAAGTACGCACATAAGGATATCCCTCCGCATATTTCCAAGACAGACAGCTTCCGCAGGCCGCAAGCACAGCTTCTGAGCAGTAGTTTTCGGATGCGATAAGCTCCACATTGTTTTTCTGGCGATTGTACTCTTTTTCGATGAATCCGCCTACGATTGGGGATGATCTTTTGATAAATTCGAAATTGTCAACATTATAGGTATTGTTGTCATTTCCCTTAGCGTCGAACATTTTGTTTTTCCTCCGTTTGTAAATAATAATTCGATCTGTTCAAATATTTCAGCAATGTATTTATTCTAACACAAAACTTATCTTGTAGCAAGGACAATTACGAATTAGTATTTTTTTTAGTTTTATCATTGTATGTTAATTATATATACTTTTGTATGTCTTTCTTCACTCGCTATTCGCTGCGAAGAGCATCGATCGGGTTGAGCCTGCTGGCTTTTCTTGCCGGCGCCCAGCCGAAGACTACCCCCACGGCCAGGGAAAAGCCGAAGCCCAGAGCTATAGCGGAAAGGTTTACCGTAAATTCCGTTCCGATGGCATCAAGGGCTACATATGAAAGGATCTCTCCCGTCATAATTCCGATGATTCCGCCTATCAGGGACAAAATCACCGATTCGATCAAAAATTGCAGCTGGATTATCTTCGGTTCTGCCCCAAGAGCCTTGCGAAGCCCGATTTCCCGGGTTCTCTCCGTAACGCTTACCAGCATCATATTCATGATTCCGATGCCCCCTACCATGAGTGAAATGGAGGCGATTCCTGCCAGAAGCTTCGTCATCATATCCGACATGGTGTCCATCATGTCCACAAGGCTTTCCATGTTGATGAGGCTGTAGGCGTTGTCCGCGTCGTTGAAGGTGTTGTCGAGATAAGCCTCGATTCGATCCACAAGGGCGTCGGTTTCGTCGGTATTGTCGATGTAAACCTCCAGACTGTTGACTTTGTTTACTCCGTTCATATTGAGCGCATTTTTATATGGAATATATATGGTCCCGTCGCTTTCGGTGATTCCCACCATCATTGCCGTCATGGTATCGTCGGGATCGCAAAGTCCCACCACCGTATAGGTGATACCGCCCACTCTGATGGTCTTTCCCAAAGGGTCTTCTCCCAGGAAAAAGGTCTTCGCCAGGTCATCGTCAATCAGGCATACGTGAACGGTTCCATCCATATCCTGTGCAGTAAAGGCTCTGCCGTAGGTAACCATCTCGTCGTTTTTTTGGAAATACACCTCGTTTTTTCCGGTAACCGTTACATCGTCGCTGACATAATCGTTTCTTGCAACCTTTGCGGTTACGCTGACGGAAGGGGCGATTCCCTTTACATTTTCCATGTTTTCGATTTCCTCGAGGTCATTTTCCGTTAAGCCGTATTTCAGCGGGGTTCCCGGCGCGGTGATGGTAAGAGTCCCCGCCCCAAGGCTGGAAAACTCGTTCATCATATAGTCCGTAACGGCGGAAACCGTTGTAATCAGTGCGATTACAGCTCCCACTCCGATGATGATTCCCAGGGTCGTCAGGAACGTCCGCATCTTATTGCTGACGATGTTCTGCACAGACATAATCACGCTCTGCTTTATCATTCCCAGTTTAGGCATCTTCCAGACCTCCCTCGCTGATGTTTCCGTCGAGAATTCGCACAATGCGCTTGGCGTGGCTTGCAATCTTCGAGTCGTGGGTGATCATAATGATCGTCCTGCCTTCCTCATTCAGCTCGTTGAAAATATCCATGACCTGAGCGCCTGTCTTTTGGTCAAGGGCGCCGGTAGGCTCGTCTGCAAGGAGTATCGTAGGATTTGTGGAAATTGCTCTGGCGATGGCAACTCGCTGCTGCTGCCCGCCGGACATCTGATTCGGGAAGTGGTACATCTTGTCCTCAAGTCCTACCCTAGCAAGCATTTCCTTCGCCCGTTCCTCCCGTTCCTTTGCTCCTACTCCCGCGTAAATCAAAGGCAGCATCACATTGTCCAGCGCCGTCTGCCGCTGCAAAAGATAGAAGGACTGGAAGATGAAGCCGATTTCCTTACTCCGGATATGGGCAAGTGTTTTTTCATCTTGATCAAAAATATGTCTGCCGGAAAGATAGTAGTTGCCGGAGGTTGGGGTATCAAGGCAGCCGATGATGTTCATCAGGGTGGATTTTCCGCTGCCTGAGGGTCCCAGCACAGCCAAAAACTCTCCCTCCCCTACGCTGAGGTCTATGCCTTTCAGCACGGTGGAAACCTCGCCCCCCATCACATATTCCTTCACAATTTTCTCCATTCTCAAAATTTCTTTTCCTATCATCTTACTCACCCAGCATCATGGAATTTCGGGCGTCCCGCATGGAATCCATGTCCTCCATGTCAAAGGCAAATTTCTGCGGGTAGAAGATCACGTCCCCCTCGCTGAGTCCCTCGGTAACCTGAACATAAACCCCGTCGGAGGCTCCAAGGGTCAGAGACTTTTCTGTGAGCTTTCCGCTTTCGTCCTTTACATAGACATAGGTGGTGTTGTCGTCCCTATATTGCAGGCTGTTCTGGGTAACGCTCACCGTATCCGGCTCATTCACCCGCGTAACCTTGACTTCCACGCTCATGCCGCTCTTTACATCCTCGTCCGGCGTGAAGCTCACCTTCGCGTTAAAATAGGAAACGCCTCCCTCTACGGTGGCTGTCTTGTCCACTTCCACCAAGGTTCCTTCGTACTCTTTTTCCAGAGCGTCGATGTAAATCTTCACCGGATCGGAAATTTTCACATTCTTTACCGTATATTCGTCCACTTTGATTTCCACCTGCATACCCTCAAGGTCGGAAATTTCCGCCATGGGCATTCCCATGGTAATCGTTTCGCCTTTTTTTAGATTAAGTTCGGTAATCGTGCCAGCTGCCGGAGCCTTGATGATGTAATCCTCACGAGATGCCTTTAGCTGGGCAAGCTGAATTTCTGCGGCGCTTACATCGCTGAGAGCCTTGGTCTTGTCGTAGGCGGCTTCGTAGCTTTCCAGCTGCTGGTTTACCTGTAACTTGGTAATTTCAAAGTTTTTGGCGGCGGTGTCGTAGGAGGTTTGGGCGGTTTCGATGGCATCCTCCAGATTGTCAAGTATGCTCTTCTTTGCGTTGTTGTAGGCGGTGCAGGCGTCGTCGTAGCTACCCTTTGCGTTGGTCACCGAACGATCCGCGGAGTTCATCTGGGTTTCTGCGGACTGCATGGCGGATTTCAGCTGGCTTGCGGTGGCTTGAAGCGACGTTGCATTTGCCTCTCCCGCTGCGGTAGCCGCATCTGCCGCGGACTGGGCGGTCAAATAGGCGTCCCTTGCTTCCCTATAGTAGGAATACGCGTCGGAAGCGGTGTCCCTTGCGCTGTCATAGGCTCTGTATGCCTGCTCCCGTTGCAAATAGAGGCTCTGAATGTTTTCGTGGCTTCCGTCCTCAACGGTTTTTTTCGCCTCGTCGTATTTTTTCTTGGCGTCGTTCAACGCCTTTTCTGCGCTTTCCATTTGACTTCTTGCGCTTTCCAGGGAAGCGTTAAGCCCTTGGTCGATGGTATCCTTGTAATTTTCGTAGCCCCGCTTTGCGTCGGAAATATTGTACTTGTTGCTCTTTTTCGTGGTTTTCAGGTTTGCCTCCTGTAATTTTATGTTATAGTCGATGGTGGTGGTGTCAAGCCTTGCGATTATGTCTCCCGCTTTTACTTTGTCGCCTTTTTTCACCAGAACCTCCGCGACTTCTTCCGTGGTCTGGGCGGTGAGTTCAATATCCGAGGCGGGCGCCACGTTCCCCACAAAGCTGTTGTAGGTCACAATGTCCCTTTTTTCTGCGGTTTCCTGAACATAGCCCTGCGCCTCGTCCTGAAAGAGCAGGCTTTTTGCCGCTACGAGAATCGCGGCTATGATGACGATCGTTATGATTTTATGTTTTTTTATCCAAGTAAGCATAGGGCTCTCCTTTCATATTGCTTACATTTTAACATAAAAATAATTCACAAGTGTGGCTAACCGGTGAATTATTCCTTCAAAACTATGTATTTTTCCGGCGGATTTTCCGACCCGGAGCCTGCCGCTGGCTCTACCTGCCTGGAAATTGCTGGCGGGTTTTCATATATAGATTGTTCACGATGGCGACGCAGACGAAGCCCAGCGCGATGGCAAGGGCGATAATCAGCGCGTTTCTGCCGTTTTGTTCGAACATGGCGGAGTCCTCCGCCACTAAGCCCAGCATGGTATAGTAAAGGCTCCCTCCCGGTATCAACGGTACCGCCCCGGTTGTAAGGAAAATTGTTGCCGGCGCCCGATTGACCCGTGCCATGATCTCCGCATAAACCCCGACGAAAATCGAAGCGATAAGATTCGGGAGAAAAACGCCCCCTATGCCGGCTTCAAGTCCCAGAAACAGCGCCCAGGTCAGTCCGCCTCCCACGCCTGCCATCAGAATCTGCACGCCCCGCATCTTGAGGAAAACCGCAAAGCCGAGAGAGCCTACAAATGCTGCCGTAATCTGCAAGATCATATCAAACCACCTCCCGTCACAAAGAGGGAAAGCGCGAAACCGCAGGCGATAGCGATGGCGATAAGCAGGGCGTTTGCCACCCGGAGCATTCCCGTGGCGATGTCCCCGGTAAGCATATCCCGAACGCCGTTAGTCATGGCGATTCCAGGAATCAGGAGCATGATTATACCTATCATTATCTTGTCGGTATGCGCCCCGATTCCGAGCCAGACGGTAAATACCGAAAGAAGGCCGCTGAGAAATGACACGATGAATACATTGGCAAGGGCGTTTTGTCCAAGCCTTGAAATCATGAGGTTAAGGAGTACCACCGCAAGTCCGCAGAGGGATGCGGCGACACCGTCCCAAAGGTTTCCGCCGAAAAATATGGCAAAGCTGCCGCCGATTGCCATGCTGCCGATGGCAGTCACCGCAAGGGATTGCTGTTTTCTGTGCATTACGGTTTCAAACTTGTCTTCCAGTTCTTTTGGGGACGGTTTTTTTGCGCACACAAATCTGGACAAATCGTTGAGATAGTCCAGTCGGTCAAAGTT
>CAVGEP010000068.1:0-7626 GCA_963628105.1 Alistipes communis | reverse complement strand
GAGATCATGGGGATTGCCACAATCTTATCGCCCAGCTTTGCAAACTGTTCCGGAACCTTGAAATGGTCAGAGAACTTCTGCATCTGCTCTACGGTCAGAGAACCGAAGCTGTCCTCCGTCAAGCCGACCACAAGGAATGTACCGGCAAGAATGTCGTAGATGTCACCGTCCTCATCCCGCAGAGCGCGGTTCAGAGGCAGACCAGCCAGCTTGCCTTCGTCATTGCAGATCAGGGCAATCGGGTCTTCGTAGGGATAGACTGCCTGAATGTCACCGCCCACCTCATGCTGCAAGGACTTGAGACCCGATTCAATCTCCTTCACATAAGGCTCTTTTCCCGGCTCAACGACGAGAACGGCAATGGTGCTGTCACGCTCGGCGTCTTCCCCTGAGCCGGTGATCCGGTATTCGTCGGGAATATCGTCCAGCTCACCGTCAAACTGCCTGTCCCAGCGTTCGCTTGCGACGCGGACATAGCCCTCATCGGTGAAGCGTCCCTGTTCATCCATCGCAATGTCGCGCCCATAGCGTTCATAGTCGATGTAGTTTGCCAGAGGACCGAGATCCTTTTCGGAGTAGATACCGGCTTCGTGGGCGTAATAATAGCCGAGGTCGGATTCGTCGTTGATACCGGGCATGATGTCGTAGCAGTCCAGATTGAACGTCAGGTTGATGAGATCGTCGATGTCGCTGACCTCATCGCAACCGGCTTCCATAATGGCAACGAGCTTTTCCTGATCGCTCAGGGAAAGCTCGTCAATCAGGGCGGCGAGATAGTTGAGCTTATCAAGGCTCTCGTACTCGCCAAGCATCTTCTGAACGCCGTAGATCGGGCATTCGTAGTCGGTGATAAACCACTCTTCATAGGGCTGACCGAACTCATCCTGCTTGCCGATCCCGATGCGCTCAAAGACCTTCTGCATCTCTTCTTCGGTTGTCGGGAACTTCACCCATTCACCGACCAGCATCCCCTCGTTGTACTTACCGAGGTTCGTGACGAAGGCTTCAAAATCACCGTCCAATACGGGCATAGGCATCCTCCTTTCAGTCATCCACCATGCCGTCCGGCATGATATACAGTTCCTCAAACTCCGCATCAGTCATGGATTCGAGCTTCCGGACCGTTTTATACATCAGCTCTGCGATCTCGCCGTCCATGTCGTTCAGGGTGACGCTCTTCATATCGTCGATCAGCCGCTTCCGGCTGGACGTGTTGAAGCAGCACATGAGGTTGATTTCTTCCACGGTAAAGTTTTTCATATCAGAGTACCATATCCTTTCCTTTCGATTTCTGCGGTTTCGGCGTGTGAGACGGCTGGGTTTTCTGCGCGGATTTCAGCTTGTCACGGATAGATTCACGGGCGGTGGACTTCTTCGGGATGGTGTCGTAGATGGCAGTCCCGGCATCCTCCACATACGAGCGGACATACTGGATGCTTTCAGAAAAGCGGATCGGTCTGTTCTTGTCCTCGATATTCGTCAGCCGGACTTCATCGGCGGCAAAATCAACCGCGTCAATTCTGCACTTGATCCCATCCACATTCAGCGTCGCGCCGACAGGAATGTAATCTGCGGCTTTGAGTTCCTTGAAGGTCTCGCCGTCCTTGCTGAGAAAGACATCCACGCCGGACTTCCAGAGCTTGTGAGAACCGGCTACCCACGCGCTTTCACGGAAGCCAGTAACCGGCATGGAGGGCTTGCCGCGCACCTTCTTCTCAAGGAGCTTTGTGCCGAGAAGCGGCGCGGCTTTCTTTGCGTCCTTGCCGTACAGCTCAAAATAGCCGTTCTGGGCAAAGCAAACCAGCGCGTCCGGATGAGCCTTTTTGACTGCTTCGTACTTGCGGAGTTCTGCGACGGGCAGAGGTGCAAGCACCTCCGTTTTATCAGCCTCCGGCAGTCTGTCACGGCGGCTTTTCTGCTTGGACAGCACTTCCGCCAGAGCATCCGCGTCCTTCGGGAGCGTCTGGTGGGTTTTGACGCCGCCATGCTCACCGACCAGAGCCATTGCTGCATCGAAGCTGCTGCGGCAAGGTGCGTCCAGCACATAGCCGTCTGCAAAGGTCAGCCGGTCATGATCTGGTACAACCGAGTTCTGCGCCACATTTGCCGCCTGTTCCCGGTAGTTGATCTCAAAGACATCACCGAAGACCTTACCGCGCTTGACGGCTTTCGGGACAATGACGCGGGCAACGCACTCGTCGTAGGTCTGTTCCGCGTAAAAGCGGAAGGTGTTGTGATCCCGCGTTCCCTGAATGAAGACCTGATTTTCATTGAGGCAGTGTGTTCCATGCGGACGGCAGAACCACATCAGCGTCTTGTCTTCGGGATTCTGGCTTTCGGCAGCACAGCGGATGATGCGCTTGTCGATGTCGAAGTCTTCCTTGTAGCTGTCTACATGACTGTCCACGAGCTTCTGCAGCTCCGCAACGATGTCAACGTCTGTGTATTTCTTCATGCTTCTCCTTTCTCACAACTCCATGTCGTGCGTTTTGGATTTGACCGGAGACTTCTTCTCCGGCTGCTGTTTTGCGGCAGTCCTGAGCTGATCGCGGATAGAAGGCTTTTCCTGCTTCCGCTCCTGCTTGACGTATTCCAGCGTCGGCATCAGCTCACGATAGCAGCCCTGTGTTTTCCGAGCCGCATGACGGCGATGGATTTTGAACAGCGGCTCACCGTTCTGCGTGACCGTGTTGCCCTCGATCCTGACGCCGTTCCGTGCCAGTAAATTGAAAGAGCGATCAGAGGAACGATAGGTTGCCATCATGCCGTCATTGTGATAGGCGATCTGCCCCTTGAGCGTGTCCATGACGGCGGCTTTGATTTCCTTCTCTTCGGCAGTCAGGCGGTGCGCCTTCGGTGCTTTCGGAGATTCCTCCGGCAAGGGAGCAACGGGAGACTTGACCTCCACGGTTTTTACCTCAATAGAGGTAATCTCATCGTTCTCCCATGCAACGACCTCCGGGTCTCTTTTCTCTGCCTTCTCGGAAGTAGCTTCTTTCTGGGGTTCGGTCTGCTCACGGAACGCATCGACGAAAAGTGCCGTCAGTCCGGGATTGGCTTTGTCCACAAGGAAGCGGGAGGCATTCTCAGGGCAGACATCAACGCTCTTCGCCCATTCCTTGAGGGGCTGCGGAATGCGCCCGTCAAAGTCTTTCTGTTGAATGGTGTTTGCAAGGACGTACCGGACGCGCTCCGGAGAGAACTGCTCAAGGACGCTTTTCACGGCAGCATCCGCATCCAGCCGGTTATCTCCGTAGTTGGAGCTGATCGCCGCTTCAATCGCACGGCGGCATTCCTCGTTTGCAGCGAGAGAGGCGCGGTATGACTCCAGCTCACCGGCTTCATAGGCGTAATTCGCCGTCTCGCGGTAAATGGGGACTTCCGGCTTTTCCTCCGGAACGGCTTCCTTTGCGGGAGCTTCGGCTTCCTGCTCGACGGACTGCGTTTTCTCTGCAAGCAGCACCTTGAGCTTGGCGTCAATGCCCTCAATCATTTCAGCCGCCGTCTTGCGGATGGTGTCCAGAGAGCTTTTCAGCTCCTTGGTTTCCTTGCCGGAAGACCAACCGGCGATGTAACCGAAGGAATAGTCCGAGGTTTCAATGCCGTAACGCTGGCAGACCGTGTAGGCTACGCTTTCCGCCTCAACCTCCTTGGTGTGTCGATCCTTCCTGTCTTCGGGCGCAGCTTTCTCATCGGGCTTATATGCGTGGAGCTTTGCATGGGCGATCTCGTGAATGGCGGTTTTGACCGTCTGGATTTCGCTCATGCCTTCCTGAATGGCAATGCGGCTTTCAACCGGTGAGAAGAATCCCTTCGCGCCGCCCGGAATATCCTCAAAGGAAATGGGGACGGGAGATTCCTGCCTGAGTGCGTCAAAGAACGCCTCATAATTTTCAACCGAGCCTTTCAGCTCATCGACGATAATGTCCGGAAGCTCCTTGCCGTCCGTCTGAGAGACATCGAAGACACTGACCACCTTGAAGGCAGGGCGCAGAACCTCAACCGTCTCCGTGACAGCCTTTCCGTCTGCGCCGATCACCGGCTTCTGCGTCACGGGGTCAATCTTCTCGCGCTCTTCCTGAGTCTTGTATGGCGCGGGCGCAAGAATCTTGATGCCGCTCTCCTTTGCCTTAACGTGCCGTCCGAAGTTTTTCTTCCACGAGGTATAACCGGCAACATAGGTTGCCTCCGGCTTCTGCATCGCAATGAGCAGCGTGTTGTTGAAGGAATAGTTGTAGAACTTGGACATCGTGCGGAGATATTCCTTGAACCGCTCGGATTCAAACAGCTCCTTGATGCCCTGTTCCAGCTTGTCCGTGATCTCGCGGACTTGCTGTGCGCTTCTGTTTTCAGCCATATCAGACCTCCGTTTCCTTTTTATTTGGGGCAGAAGAAAGCCCCGTCCGGGCTTTGCTCAACAACCGAGCCTTTACCTCAGACGGGGTTTCGCCTCTCGTCAGCCGACGATGGAAAATGTTGTCCTCGCTCTCCCATTCAATCAGCCGATCAAACATCTCCGGATGATTTGTGACCATGTGCAGCAGCTCCGAGTCGCTGGCATTGGGGCAGAACCAGCAGCCGTTTCTCCGGCAGTGACCGTAGATTGGAGAAAGCAGACCGTGTTCTTGACAGAGCTTGTAGGCGTCCGCCTCGGTCATGCCGTACTTGGCAAGCAGACTGACCTTCCTCACGCCGTCCAGACGCGCAAGGCGTTTGGGTTCATCCTCCGCGATTCCGACATAGCTCACGGTGTCCGGAGAAAGCGCGGCATTGTACTTGCGGACGGGCGGGATTTTGCAGTCCCGATTGACCGCACACATTCCAGCCCACGCAAAACCGCGAACCTCGCCCTTATGAGGTCCGCGGGTGATGACATGATGGAACACGTCATCGTAGGTCTTGTCGGCATGGAGAATGGTGAACTTGATGCCCAGCTCTTTTTCGCAGAAGGGCTTGAGCCGGTCATAGATGAAGTCCCGGTGTTCCGGGACTTCGCCGCTTGTGTCCTTATCAAACATGACCTCGCTGAAAACCGCCTCGTCCAGCGGCTCGTTGTGCTGTGCAGCCAGCAGGAGCGTCGCTACGCTGTCTTTGCCTCCGCTGCAAGAGGCAACATACTTCGGGCGGCTCATCGGTCAAACTCCATCTTGAAGCTGACGTATTTGCCGCCGCTGTCATCCAGACGGATCACTGCATCATAGAGCTGAGGCTTCTTCGGCGTGTAAAGTCCGGTCACTCGGCACCAGCCCTTGTCCAACAGCTCCTTTGCAATCTTCTTGGTCAGCTTCTTTTTCTTGCTGGAAAAGAACTTATTGTCTTCCCACAGGCAGAAGGTGCATTCCTTGTTCGAGCAGTAGAAGTTGCCCTTGCCGACATAGACCGGAGAGCCGCAGCGGGGGCATTTGCCGATTTCCTCCTTGCCCGTGCCGAAACGCTGGGCTTCGGCGTCGGAGAGGAACGGATAGGCTTTCACCAGATCCCCGGTCATCTGGACAATGCCGCTGAGGAAGGCGTCCGCATCCGCATTGCCACGCTCAATCTCCATGAGCGTGTTTTCCCATTCCGCCGTCATCGCGGGAGACGTGATCTGTTCCGGCAGAACGCAGACAAGGTTGCAGCCGTCCTTCGTTGGAATGAGAGATTTGCCTTTGCGCTCTGCAAAGCCGGATTTCACCAGTTTTTCAATGATACCGGCGCGGGTCGCAGGAGTACCGAGACCTTTCTTCTCGGTGTCATCGTCGAACTGATCGTTTCCGGCAGTCTCCATCGCAGACAGGAGCGTATCTTCCGTGTACTGCTTCGGAGGCGTTGTGAAGTGTTCGGTGACGCTGGCAGACACACTGTCCAGAACATCGCCTTCGTGGACTTCGGGCAGGGACTTCACAGGATCGTCCTTTTCCTTCGTCTTGAGGGAAGCCTTGAACAGCTCTTCAACGGCTTTCCAGCCGTTTTGAATGACGGTCTTGCCCTTGGTTTTGAACGCATAGCCCTCGCAGGAGAGCGTGATCTGCGTTTCTGCGTAGGTGTGCTTCTCACCGGTCGCACACAGAAGGCGCATCCCGACAAGATTGAGGATTTTCTGTTCCGACTGAGGGAGCGCGGAAACATCCTGCTTTTCAAGCTGGACGGTCGGGAGAATGGCGTGGTGATCCGTGACCTTGCTGTTGTCGGTCACACGGGCAATGTCCGGAGTAACCGAGACGCCGGAGAAAAGCGGAAGCTGGCGGCAGACGATGGAAATGACCTGACGGGCAGTGTCCTCCATATCGTCCGTGATGAACTGGCTGTCCGTGCGCGGATAGGTCAGGAGCTTCTTTTCGTAGAGCGTCTGAACGAGATCGAGCGTCTGCTGGGCAGTGAAGCCGTAGTATCGGTTTGCCTCGCGCTGCAAGGTGGTCAGATCATAGAGCTTCGGAGGATTGACAGTCTTCGTTTCCTGCCTGAGAGAAGAAACGACGGCTTGCTTTTTCTCGCAAGCCGCCGCAATCTTCTTTGCTTCCTCTTCGGTTTTGACCTTTTCCAGATCGGCAGTCAGATCGCCCTTGCCGACGTGGACGTTGAAATACTTCTCCTTCTGAAACGTGGAGATTTTTCCGTCGCGCTCCACCAGCATTGCAAGGGTCGGCGTCTGGACGCGCCCGACCACCAGCTTTTTGTGATAGAGCGTGGTAAAAAGGCGGGTGCCGTTGATGCCGACAATCCAGTCTGCCTTCGAGCGGCTGAGTGCCGCTTCATAGAGACGGTCATATTCCTTGCCGTCCCGGAGATGCTGGAAGCCTTCGCGGATGGCGGAGTCCTCCAACGAGCTGATCCACAGACGCTTGAAGGGCTTGGTGCATCCGGCTTTGTTGTAGACCAGCCGGAAGATCAGCTCACCCTCGCGTCCTGCATCGGTTGCGCAGACCAGCTCGGTGACGCGCTTGTCCTTCATGAGAGAGGACAGCACCTTGAACTGCTGGGCTTTATCCTTCGTGACCTCAAACATCCAGTTTTCCGGAACAATGGGCAGATCGTCATACCGCCACTTGGCATACCGCTCATCGTAGGAGCTGGCGTCTGCCAGCTCCACCAGATGACCGAAGCACCACGAAACGATGTAATTGCCGCCCTCCATGTAGCCGTCCTTGCGGGACGTCGCGCCCAGCACCTTTGCGATGGACTGGGCAACGCTGGGCTTTTCAGCAATGACTAAGATCAATCTTCATCACCTTCCGTTTCGGCATCCTCCGCAATCTGCGGCTCTTCATCCTCGTTGATGTACGGCTCTTCCTCGTAGCCTTCATCATCGAAGAAGTCCATATCCTCATCCTTGGGCTTTCTGCCCTTGACGAACTTGATGTAGTAATACGCAGCACCAGCAACACCGGCAATGGCAAAGACCGCGATGATCATACCGACATTGGACTTCTTTTCGGGCTTGGTCTCAGGCACATCGGTTTCGGCGTCCTTTTCCGGCTCCTGAACAACGGGAGCAGTGCCGGTGCATTCGCTCATATTGGTCTTGCAGACCGGGCAGTCGGTGTTGACCTGACCGACAGCGCATTTCTCTTTGCAGTTACAGGTGGTCAGCGCAGCCGCAGTATCTTCATCCAGCAGCGCAAGCAGATCGCTCTCATCGACCATGTT
>CAVGEP010000067.1:0-7697 GCA_963628105.1 Alistipes communis | reverse complement strand
GAATTTAGAGGAATCACGAAGCGCTTCGGCAGCAATGTAGCAAACAATGCCGTTAACCTTTACCTCGACAAGGGCGTGATCATGGCGCTCCTCGGAGAAAACGGCTCCGGCAAGACCACCCTCATGAATATGCTGGCCGGGATCTATTTCCCGGACGAGGGGCAGATATTTATTGACGGAAAGCCCGTTACAATTTCATCCCCAAAGGACGCATTTGACAACAAAATAGGAATGATTCATCAGCACTTCAAGCTGGTTGATGTCTTTACGGCGGCAGAAAACATCGTGCTTGGGCTGGATGAAAAGGGGAAATTAGACCGCAAGGCAGTTTCCGCAAAGGTAAGAGAAATAAGTGAAAAATACGGGTTCGAGATTGACCCCGATAAAAAAATATACGAGATGTCTGTTTCGGAAAAACAGACCGTGGAAATCATAAAGGTGCTTTACAGAGGCGCGGATATGTTGATACTGGACGAGCCTACGGCAGTGCTGACGCCTCAGGAAACAAGAAAGCTCTTTAAGGTGCTTCGGGCGATGCGTGACGACGGAAAGTCCATCATCATCATCACACACAAGCTCAACGAAGTGATGGAAATTTCGGACGTTGTTGCCGTTTTGAGGAAGGGCGAGCATATCGCAACCGTAAGGACGGCGGAAACAAGCGAAAATGAGCTTACGGAAATGATGGTAGGACACAAGGTTTCGCTGAATATAGATCGGCCTGAGCCTGTGAACCCGCAGCCGAGGCTTACCATTGCGGGGCTTACCTGCCGCGACAGCGAGGGACTGACAAAGCTGGACAATGTGGGATTTATCGCCTACGGTGGCGAGATTCTCGGAATTGCAGGCATCGCGGGGAGCGGACAGAAAGAGCTTTTGGAAGCAATCGCAGGGCTTCGCCATGCGACCCACGGCTCCATCATTTACTCGCCGGAGGGAAAAACCCCGGAGGAGCTGGTAGGCAAGACACCGATGGAAATTAAGGACGCGGGAGTTGCCCTTGCATTCGTGCCGGAGGATAGACTCGGCATGGGTCTCGTTGGCGGCATGGGCATGACGGGCAATATGATGCTCCGCTCCTGGAACAAGGGCAAGGGCATTTTCGTAGACCGCAAGGCTCCGGAAAAGCTGGCCGCAGACGTTTTGGAAAGCCTGCAGGTGAAGACTCCGGGCATCGACTATCCGGTTCGCAAGCTTTCCGGAGGAAATGTACAGAAGGTCCTGGTGGGCCGAGAAATCGCCACGGCGCCGTCGGTGCTGATGAGCGCTTACGCTGTCAGGGGACTTGATATCAATACTTCATATACCATATATAATTTGATGACAGAGCAGAAGATGAAGGGCGTTGCCGTAATCTTTGTAGGCGAAGACCTTGATGTGCTGCTTGAACTTTGCGATAAAATTCTGGTACTTTGCGACGGCAAGGTATCGGGCATCGTGGACGCAAGAACTACCACAAAAGAAGAAGTAGGAATGCTTATGACAAGCCTCGGCGGAAAGGAGGAAAACTAAATGATCGAAAAAACTCCTTTGATAAGACTCACCAAGAGAGAGGATATGCCAAAGGCAAAAATCTGGATGATTCGCATAGCGGCTTTTGCCATCGCAATTATCCTGGGCGGCTTGATCTTTCTCATCGCCGGAGCAAACCCGATTACGGCATACGGCACGATACTGGCAAGCTCTCTCGGAAAGACCACAGGACTGAAACAGGTGGTAAAGATTGCGGTTCCGCTGCTTGGAACTGCCCTTGCCCTTGCGCCTTGCTTTGCAATGAGATTTTGGAACATCGGCGGTGAGGGCCAGATCACCATGGGTGCGGTGGCGGCAAGCTTCTTCGCCCTGAATTACGCTCAGTCGATTCCTTCACCGATATTGCTGCTTCTCATGGGGATTTTTGCCATGATATTCGGAGCAATCTGGGCAGGAATCCCGGCAGCATTCAAAGCTCGCTGGGGTACCAACGAAACCCTGTTTACGCTGATGATGAACTACATAGCAATCGGAATCGTCGGATGGCTCCAAGGGGGACCTTGGGAAGGAAAGCCCGGCTCTCAGATCATCCCGCTGTTTGACCAGGCGGCGGTGCTTCCGAAGGTTTTCGGGATCCACTGCGGCTGGATAATCGTTTTGATTTTGACTGCGCTTATGTTTGTATATATGAATTATACCAAGCACGGATATGAAATTGCCGTTCTCGGGGAATCGGAAAATACCGCAAGATACGCGGGGATGAATGTTACCAAGGTAACCATGAGAACCGCTTGCCTTTCCGGCGCAATCTGCGGGCTGGTGGGCTTTATGGTCTGCTCCGGCGCAAATATGACCCTGTATGCGGATGTTGCAGGAGGCGTTGGATTTACTGCCATCGTTGTGGCATGGCTTGCGCAGTTTAATCCGTTTGCCATGATCGCAATTTCCTTGCTTCTGGCAGTTTTGGACAAGGGCGCCAGCGGACTTCAGACCAGCCTCAAGGTTCCGGCTTCCATTTCGGACATTATCACGGGAATCATACTCCTTTGCATGCTGGCTTGTGAATTTTTCATAAATTATAGACTGATTATTCGTGCTCGCCACGAGAAGGAGGTGTGCTAATGGATTTTAACATCATCGGCTTGATCAAGGCCGCCGTTTTGAACGGCACGCCGCTTCTGTTCGGCACATCGGGAGAAATCCTCACGGAAAAATCGGGAAACCTCAACCTGGGAGTTGAGGGACTCATGTTCATGGGCGGAGCCTTCGGACTTTGCGGCGCCTTCGTTTACGGACAGATCGCAGGAGACGGCGCGGTAGGCGCAGTTGCAGTCGTAATCGCCCTTTTGACCTCCTTTATCGCAGGAGTGATCGGCTCGCTGATTTTCAGCTTTCTGACCATAACCCTCCGTGCAAACCAAAATGTTACCGGCCTTGCCCTTACAATATTCGGAACCGGCGTAGGACAGTTCGTGGGCGAGCTTATGAGGCTCAAGGTCGGCGGAAATGTAACGGTAAGCAACGCGCTGAAAGACGCATTTGCGAATCCGGTATTGCCGCAATTTTTGCAGGACATCCCGGTGCTGGGACCTGTGCTTTTTAGCTATAACTTCTTTGTTTATCTCGGGTTTGCTATGGCAATCGCGATGGCGTATTTTATGAGCAAGACAAGATCCGGGCTGAACCTTTGCGCGGTAGGCGAATCCCCTGCAACAGCTGATGCGGCGGGCATCAATGTTACAAAGTACAGGTACCTTGCGACAACCATCGGCGGCGGGATATCCGCGGTAGGCGGCATGGTTTACACCATGACCATAGCAGGCAGCGTTTGGAACCACAACGGGCTTTCCGGCGAGGGCTGGGTTGCGGTAGCACTGGTTATTTTCTGCCTCTGGAAGCCGCTCAATGCACTTTGGGGCTCAATCCTTTTCGGAGGGCTTTTGATACTTTATCTGAGGCTTCCGATTCCGTTCCTGCCGACCCAGATCTACAAGGTTGTGCCGTATATCGTAACGGCGGTGGTGCTTGTCATCGTTTCCATGAGACAGCGCAGAGAGGATCAGCCGCCTCAGAGCCTTGGACTCAACTACTTCCGCGAGGACCGGTAGTTTCAAATAAAGTTTATCTTTATTACAATGCAAGTTCTCTCTGAGAATAATATATTACCAAAGAAAGCGAGCGTCCCATGTGGGCGCTTGTTTTCTGTTGAAATTTGCTTTTGGAGAGTGTATAATGAATGGGTAAAAAGACACGGAAAGGAAACCGAATTACGGAAAAATCAGAGAAAATACAGGGAGTAAGAAAATACAGGGAGTAAGATGGAAAACAAATCAGAAAATAAATCGGAAAACAAATTCAGACAAAATATAATTCTGGTGGTGCTGGGGGTAACGCTGCTGGTGGCACTGACGAATCTAAAGACTGTGGCGGGAGCCGCGGGAACGCTGATAGGCCTGATTATGCCGCTGATTGCCGGCGGAGCAATCGCATTCATACTCAATGTGCCTATGAATTTCTTCGAGCGCAAGATCGAATGGCTGGACAAAAGGCATCCGTCGAAATTCCTACACAAGGCAAAAACGGCGCTGAGCCTCATCATTACACTGGTCCTGTTTGTACTTTGCATCTACCTCATCGGCAATGTTATTTTCCCAAACCTCATCGAGTCCGGCAAGAAAATCGCCGAAATAGTGAAAGAAAATTACAAGTCGTGGATTAGCATGGCCGAGGGCTACGGGCTGGATATGAGCTATGTAGCCATACTGATGGAAAATCTCGACTGGGATACGATGATCGCGAGATTGCAGGAGCACGGGAGCGAAATCATTTCTACCGCGGGGCAAGCGGCTACCAGTGTTTTCGGTGTGGTTGCAAATATTTTGTTCGGGCTGATTTTTGCGATATATATTTTGCTAAACAAGAAAAAATTGGGATTTCAGGCGAAGCAGCTTGCCTATGCCTATCTCAAGAAGTCCTGGGCGGACGAGGCCTGCGATGTTGCGAGCCTCTCATACAAGACCTTTGCGAACTTTCTCTCGGGGCAGTGCCTGGAGGCTGTGATTCTGGGAACGATGTTCTTCGTGGTCCTTTTTATCGGCGGATTCCCTTATGCGGGGACGATTTCCGTGGTAATCGGCTGCATGTCCCTGATACCGTTCGTGGGCGCGTTCATCGGGCTGATATTTGGCGCGCTTTTGCTGGCGGTTGTGGACGTGAAACAGGCATTTTGGTTTATAATAATCTTCTTCATCATACAGCAAATCGAGGGACATATCGTTTATCCGAAGGTTGTGGGAAGCTCCGTTGGGCTTCCGGCCCTTTGGACGCTGCTGGCGGTGGTCGTAGGCGGAAAGGTTTCTGGTGTGTTCGGAATCATCCTCTTCATCCCGCTGTTTTCGGTTATATATGCTCTCATCAGGAGAAGCGTTTATACAAGGCTTGCCAAGAAAAATATCGAGCTCTTGTAATCGCGGGAATACCCCCTTGCGTTTCGGCGCGGGAGTGCTTATAATAGATATAATGTTATTAAGAAAAGGAATGATAAAATGCAGGAAGTATTGCTAAGAGAACTTTTTAGAAACACAGACGAATACGCAGGCAAGGAAGTGCTTGTGAAGGGCTGGGTCAGAAACAACAGAAATTCCAACAAGTTTGGATTTATTGAACTAAATGACGGATCGTTCTTTAGATCCGTACAGGTGGTTTACGAAGAAGAATTCCTCGACAATTATGAGGAAATCGCAAAGACCTATGTAGGTGCGGCACTCGCGGTTACAGGCACGGTAAGCCTTACGCCGAATGCGAAGCAGCCTTTCGAAATCAAGGCGAAGGCCGTAAGCGTTGAGGGAACATCCACGCCGGACTATCCGCTTCAGCCGAAGCGCCACTCCATGGAATTCCTGAGAGAAATCGGATATCTGCGTCCGAGAACCAATATGTTCAGCGCTGTTTTTCGCGTTCGCTCGCTGGTTGCTTATGCGATCCACAAGTTTTTCCAGGACCAGGATTTTGTATATGTTCACACCCCTGAGATTACAGCAAGCGATGCCGAGGGTGCGGGGGAGATGTTTCAGGTAACGACCCTTGACCTCGAAAATCCGCCTAGAACAGAGGACGGAAAAATCGACTACAGCCAGGATTTCTTCGGCAAGAAGACGAATCTGACGGTATCGGGACAGCTCGAGGCAGAGATATTTGCGCTCGCATTCAGAAATGTATATACCTTCGGGCCTACGTTCAGAGCCGAAAATTCCAACACGGCGCGTCACGCCTCGGAATTCTGGATGATCGAGCCCGAGATGGCATTTGCGGACCTTGACGACTATCTCGAGGTTGCGGAGAATATGATCAAATATATCATCAATTTTGTCCTCGAAAAGGCTCCGGAGGAAATGCAGTTTTTCAACTCCTTCGTTGACAAAACTCTCCTGGCAAGACTCGACAATATCGTAAATTCAGACTTCGGCAGGATTTCGTACACGGAGGCCGTAGAGCTCCTAAAAAAATCCGGAAAAGAGTTCAAATATCCGGTCGAGTGGGGCATAGACCTGCAGACCGAGCACGAAAGATATATCACGGAAGAAATCTTCAAGAAGCCGGTATTCGTTACGGATTATCCGAAGGACATCAAGGCCTTCTATATGCGCCTCAATGACGATGGCAAGACCGTTGCGGCAGCGGACCTTCTTGTTCCGGGCGTAGGCGAAATCATCGGCGGCTCCCAGAGAGAGGAAAGGCTTGAGGTCCTGGAAAAGAGAATGGAAGAACTGGGGCTCAACAAAGAGGACTACTGGTGGTATTGCAACCTCCGCAAATTCGGCGGCGTAAAACACGCAGGCTACGGACTGGGATTTGAGCGAATCATCATGTACGTGACGGGCGTGCAGAACATCAGAGACGTGCTTCCGTTCCCGAGAACCCCAAAAACCGCGGAATTTTAGCACAGAATCGAGGACAGGTGGCTATAGTGAACACGCAGACAAAAGGCTTTTTGGCAACGGTTATATCAGCGACTTTCTTCGGATTTATTCCAATGATGGTAAAAGTAGTATGCAGCGGCGGAGGAAATACCCTTGCCGCTGCTTTTTATCGCTTCGCATTATCGCTGCCGGTGCTTTATATTTACCTAAAATGCAAAAAAATCCCCATGGGGATCACGAAAACACAGCTTCGGGATATTATCTTGATTACGGTGCTGGGATACGGCGGGACGACGCTGATTTTATTTTCGTCCTATAATTACATACCGCTTGGGATGGCAACAACCATTCATTTCACTTACCCGGTCTTTACGATTCTGGGCTGTTTGCTTTTTCTTCACGAAAAAGTAGTACCGGCAAAGATTGTGGCGGCATGCCTTTCCTTTGGGGGAATTTTGTTTTTCTATAACGCGGACGGCTCGGTGAGCGCGCTGGGGGTTGCGCTGGCTTTCGTATCCGGCATGACCTATGCCTTTTACACCATTTATCTCAGGGAAAGCAGCCTCAAGGACATGGATTCGGTGAAGCTCATCTTTTGTTTGAATACGGTCGGGGCGGTGATGATGGGCGCAGTGGCCTTGATAATGGGGGACTTTACCGTAAGTCTGACACAGACAGCCTGGGTCGTTGCGATATTCCTGGCAGTTTCGGCATCTTTTATCGGGGTGCTGGGTTACCAGATAGGCGTAAAGTACATCGGACCGCAGAACACCTCCATTCTGAGTACATTCGAGCCAATAACCAGCGTGATTGTCGGCGTGCTTGTGTATAACGAGGGATTTTCGATGCGGACGCTTCTTGGCTGCCTTTGCATACTTTCTTCGGTTATAATCGTCGCAAAGATAAAAGAATGATGATAAAATCCTCCTAAAGTGAGAAATCATCCGCAAATAACGAAAGAATAGATAAAAGCTATTGTATTTTCAAAGGCGGTTTGATATAATATTGACGATCTAAAAAATTTAGGAGGGCTCAACAGATGAAAGGCTATACAAGCGAAATGATCAGAAATGTTGCATTGTTAGGACACGGCGGATGTGGTAAGACAACTTTCCTCGAAGCTGCACTTTTAGCAACAGGAGTAATTTCACGTCTCGGAAAAGTTGAAGACGGATCGACTGTATCCGACTACGACAAGATGGAAATCGAAAAAGGCTATTCCATCAACACTACATTGGTACCGGTTGAATATAACAAGGTAAAAATCAACTTCGTTGATACGCCGGGATTCTTTGACTTCGCAGG